>SESX01000188.1 GCA_004367365.1 Candidatus Acetocimmeria pyornia | reverse complement strand
ACCTTTGCGAAACACCGCTTCCAATTTTCATGCTTCGTGGTGCCGCCCCTTGTGGCGGCATGGAGCACTTCTACGAAAATGCCACTATCCGCATCGCCCGGGGTGCAACTCACTAGTCCGCGTGTCCCGACCCATATATTTCCCGGTAACGCCGGTAAGCCTTTGTGACTCTTTGAACAAACTCTCTCGTTTCAGGGAAAGGGATTCTTTCCACCCTATGGACTTCCCCGGTCCACCGTTTTTGTTTTACCCAGCGCCAGACATTGGCTCGCCCACCGTTATAGGCCGCCAGGGCCAGGATGGTATCACCATCAAACTCACTCCGCAATCTGGCCAGGTACCAGGTGCCGACGGCAATGTTTGTCTCGGGGTCAAAAAGAAGATCATTGCTGTAGTTTTTCAGCCCCATTTCACCAGCAGCCCATTCTCCCGTGCTGGGCATCACCTGCATCAGTCCCCGGGCCCCTTTCCTGGACCTGGCCTGAGGATCAAAATTGCTCTCCACCCGGATTACAGCGGCAACAAGAAGGGGGTCTAAGTGGTTCTTTTCGGCGTGATGATAGATCATCTCACGGTAGTCCAGGGGATAAAGGGTTTGCCAGAGCCAGTCACTGAAGTAGGAAAAGGTCAACACCAGGACCGCTAGTACCATCAATAATACCAAGGCTTGGCCCAATCTGCGCAGGTATCGAATCAATCTTTTCCTTCCGCCTTCCCTTTTCTCATCTTGGCCTGCTGCTGAATCTCTTTCCAGAGGGCCTGTACTTTTCTCCTTGTTTCTTCAAGCAAGCCCTCATTGTCTATAACCCGGTCCGCCCGTTTAACCTTCTCAGATAACGGCATCTGAGCTCTTAAGCGCTGAACAGCTTCCTCGTACGAAAAGTTCTCCCTTGCCATCAGCCGGGAAATCTGGGTTTCCCGGCCAACCACAACCACCCAAACCTCATCCACCAAGCTGGTCATACCAGCTTCAATCAGGAGGGGAGCATCCAGCACCACAACCTTTTCCTTGTTTCCCGCCAGTTCGGTTTCTGTCCCCTCCTTTACCCTACCCTCGCTTTCCGCAGCCAAAAGCTCTAATCTATCCTTGATATCAGCTATAATCCGTGGGTGGGTAATGCTGTTCAAAGTAGCCAGGTGTTTTGGATTGCCAAAGACCAAGCTGCCGAGCCGGCGCCGGTTAATGGTGCAATCGGGATTGAGAATACCCTTTCCAAACGCACGAACCAGTTCGTTCCACGCAGGTCGGTTTGGCTCAGTCACCTTCCTTGCCACCTGGTCCGCATCAATCACCTCGGCCCCAAGTTCCTTTAAAATCCGGGAAACAGTAGTTTTTCCACTCGCAATGCCTCCGGTAAGGCCAATGACAAACATCTTTAAGTCTTCCCCTGTGGCTTTTCTCTATTTTATCCCACCCCTCTGAAGGGGTCAATGTGATTACTTTCCTTCAGGGCAGCACAGAATAAGTTACAGCCCTCAATGCTTAACACCCAGCAAGGTAAAAGACACGGAGGCCTCGAGAGATGGATCATCTCTTCTGGTACATCGTCCTGGGCACCCTAGCTGGCTCTGTTGTACGCGTGTCTTTCCTAGAAGCCGACTACCGCCGGTATCCAACGACACCAAACGGCCTCTTGATCCAAGTAACAGTTGGCACCATCGCTTCGGCCATGGGTGCTGTAACTGTTCCTGCCTTGGCCGCAAAGAACTATGTAGCGGTAACCTTCCTGGCTCTGGCCATCCAGCAGCTGCGCCAGGTTCGCTCCTCGGAACGAGACAGCCTCCAGGACCTGGAAGCCAGTGAGTTCATTCCCCGAGGCAGCGCCTACATCGATGAAATTGCCAAAAGCTTCGAAGCACGCAACTACCTCGCTCTCATTGTGGGATTGCTGACCTCCGGAACCGCCACCCTCATTGATCCCTTGCTCCAGTCCCCCGTCCTTACCGGTGGCATCAGCCTTATCATCGGAGGGCTTGTTGGATGGGCACTTCGCCGCTACTCCAACGTAAGAACCATCGGCGATGTGGCCACAGTTCGTCCCGCCCCGATCTTAGTCAAAGGCTATGACCTCTATGTCGGTGACATTTACGTCATGAATATCGGCTTGGAAGCCACACGGCAACGCATTCAAAAGGAAGGTTTCGGCATTATCATCGAACCCAGAAACATCGACGGCAAGATCTCCATTGCCAATGCCGGACAGCGCCGGGCAATCACAAGCGATGTCGGGCGAGTACTGGGTACCCAGCGCTATCTGCGCATGCGCCGCGATTTCGAAACCGAGCAAGTGGCCCTGCTGGTCGTACCCATTCGCGGTGACCAAAACCTGCTCATGGAAACTGTCCGAGAAACACCCCTCCTGGAAGTCGTGCGGCGGGCACACGCATAAGAAAGACCCGGGAAAGGAGCAGTCCATGCAAGAAGGTTTTGCAGAGCACCGACTGATCCTGCTGGTTGGTACTGATCCCTCGTGTATCAATCCAGGTACTCCGGCCCTTCTGGCCAGAAACGAAGAAGAGGCCGCAAAACTGGCCTCTGAACTCGGCAAAATATTTTTTGCCGATGTCAACCGCCTGAGCAACGGCCTCTACATCATCAAAACCCCGGCACGGTAGTGTAGCTCATCCCTACATGCACCGGTGTACCGACAACGGTGGTTACTGCCTCATCTCTTCCTTATCCAACCAAACCCTGGTCACAGGGGTTACGTAAGCCCCCATGGTGGTGATGGTACGCCCTTTGACATAGGGTTTGATGAGGATGTTCTGGGTATAGTGGAACATGAAAACCCACGGCGCATCCTCCACGATCTGCTTCTCCGCCTTCTGGTAAAGCTCGATGCGCTCGGCCTGATTTGTTGAAGAACGGGCCGCAGCGAGCCACTTGTCCACCTCTTCATTCTTGTAGAAGGTAACATTGCCCCGGGGTCCAACATTACTTGAATGGAACGGGACGAAGAGAAAATTATCCGGGTCGGGGTACTCGGCTACCCAGCCAAGCCGGTACATTTCGCTCTCCCCGCTCTCGATGGCATCCAGGAATTCGGCCCACTCGGCGGTTACGATATTGGCCCTGGCGCCAATCTTGGCCAAGTCCTCTTGGACCGCCTCAGCAATCCGCTGCGAGGTAGTACTTTCGGATGGAATCTTGTATTCAAATTCCAGCGGTCTCCCGTCCTTTTCAAGGATACCGTCCCCGTCGGAATCCTCAAAACCGGCCCGGGTGAGCAGGTCCTTGGCTTTCTGTGGGTCGTACGGGTAACCCTCCAGGTTCGCGTCGAAACCCGGCATCCCCGGTGGGAGTACACCATTGGCCAGAATGTAACGCCCGCGCAGAATAACCTTATTGATGGCTTCCCGGTTAATTGCGTAGTTAAAGGCCTGGCGAACCTCCTTGATGTTAAAGGGCCACCTGTTAAGGTTAAAGCCGATATACTCCGTACCGAGGAAGGGTTTAAACACCCTTTGTTGGCTCAACACAGGATCATTGATAATCCGGTTGAATTCAGAACTGGGAACATCACATTCTTCCAGGTTGTTAGTTTCATACTCAATCAACCGGTTTTCCATCTCCGGAATAACCCGGAAGATAACTTCATCCAGGTAAGGAAGATCCTTTTCAAAGTAGTCCTCGTTCCTCTTGGTCTTGACATGTACATCGTGTTGCCACTCAACAAACTCAAAGGGTCCGGTGCCAATAGGGTGGGAATTAAAATCCTCACCGTATTCCTCCACAGCCTCGCGGGGAACCACGTAGGCATTGGCAGTAGCCATCAATGAAAGGAAAGGGCTGAAGGGCCTTTCCAGCTCAATGACCAGGGTATAGCGGTCCGGGGTCTTGATACCAATAACCTCGTCGGCTTTACCCTCCAGGTAATCTTTGGCCCCCTTGATCCGGTCGAAAATCCAGGTGCGCTGTGCCCTGGTCTCCGGGGCCAGAACCCGTTCAAAACTGTACTTAAAATCTGCCGAGGTAACCTCCCGGCCTTTTCCCTCGGGGAAAATATCATTCCCGTCCTGGAACATGACCCTTTTTCTCAACCTGAAGGTCCAGGTCAGCCCATCAGGAGACGCTTCCCATGCTTTGGCAATATCCCCAACCACCTCCAGGTTCTCGTTGAATTTCACAAGGCCGTTGAAAATATGGGCAACTACGGCATTTGAGACCAGGTCAGTCGCGTGGGCAGGGTCAAGGTTCTGCGGATCAGCTGGAATGGGGTAACGGTAAACCCCCCCGTATCTATCACCTTCGGCCTGCTGCCCCTTCTCTTCTTTTTCTTGTTCTTGTTGTTCCCCCGGCTTTTTCTGGTCCCCAGCCGGCCCCCCAGTCAGCCCGCAGCCGACCAGAAAGGGCGCCAGGAACACAAGGAGCACCAGCAGAGCCAAAATCCTTCTCAGCACTTCAGCAAATCCTCCATTCCTTCTTCTTGCCTCCTCAACAGCGCGGCGGCTCATGGAGGCAGCTAGTGAATTCATTCGATTGCTCCATCGCAAATTCCTCCCTACTTTTCCTCCAACCCGCCGGACAAGGTTCGGTTCCAGGGTCCGCCCCAAAAGAAAAGGCCGCAGGTGTTCCCGCGGCCTCTTTCGCTCCGTGGAGCTCAGAATCTATGAAACCTCCACCATCCTCCCAGGGAGTTTCTCCAGCGTAGTTTCACGCAGGTTCTTCTCCGAATGGACCTCCATGAGCCAGCGCCCTTTATCCAGGGGTCTGATGCCAAGCTCACCCCTGATCCCCAACCGACCCCACAACTTCTTTTCCGCCGCTCTCAGGTCCCGTTCGTTGTCAAATTCCAGAACGAAA
>SESX01000187.1 GCA_004367365.1 Candidatus Acetocimmeria pyornia | reverse complement strand
AACCACCAGGAACTCGAGGTTTTCAAGGCTTTCGCGCACGTGGTTGATATCCGGGTCACTCACCATGGGGTTTTCGCCCATGATGTACATTCCCCGCACCCTGCCTTCGAGGGCTGCCTGCATCATTTCGACGATGGTCAACCCGGGCTTGTCGGGAAGGGCGACATCCCAGGCCTTTTCAAACTTATCCCTAACCCCGGAATCTTCCACCTTCTGGTACCCCGGGTATACATTCGGGAGGGCCCCCATGTCACAGGCCCCCTGGACGTTGTTCTGCCCCCGAAGAGGGTTCACCCCGGTGTTGGGGCGTCCCACGTTACCGGTCAGCATCGCCAGGTTCGCAATACAAAGAACATTGTCTGTTCCGGTTGTCTGCTGGGTTACGCCCATGGCATAAAGGATGGAAGCATTGCGGGCCCCAGCATAAATCCGGGCCGCCTTGACGATGTCCTCGGCTTTAACCCCGGTAATCTTCTCAACGTAATCCGGTGGATACTTTTCCACCGTCCGGCGTACTTCCTCAAAACCTTCTGTGCGCTCCTCGACGAAAGCCTGGTCGTATAGCCCTTCCTTGATGATGACGTGCATCATCCCGTTGAGAAGGGCCACATCTGTGCCGGGTAGTTGCTGCATCACCACCTCGGCCATCTCGGCAAGTTCGATCTCACGCGGGTCGGCCACGAGCAACTTGGCTCCCCTTTTCTTGGCCCGCTTCACAGCGGTACCCAGGACGGGATGAGCCTCGGTGGTGTTGGAACCGGTGACGAAAATGACGTCGGCTTCCTCGATTTCACTGATGGAGTTGGTCATGGCCCCGCTCCCAAAAGCCTGTGCCAGGCCAGCCACTGTTGAAGCATGGCAGAGCCGTGCACAGTGGTCTACATTATTGGTACCAACAACAGCCCTCATGAACTTCTGCATCAGGTAGTTTTCTTCATTTGTGCACTTGGCCGAGCTCAGACCGGCAATGGCATCAGGTCCCCATTTCGCCTTGATTTCACCCAACCGTTTTGCCACCTCGTCAAGGGCTTCATCCCAGGAGGCCGCCTCAAACCGGCCGTTACGCTTAATCAGTGGGGTGGTTAACCGGTCTGGATGGTGAATGAAGTCCATGCCGAAATGCCCCTTGACACAGAGCAAACCCCTGTTGGCCGGCCCATCAGCCGAGGAGACTCCCACTACCCGGCCGTCCTTAACCTCCAGGTACAGCTGACACCCGACCCCGCAGTACGGGCAAATGGTGAGGACCTTTTCCTTTTCCCAATTCCGGCCGGTCCCCTTGCTCTGCTTGGGTGTGAGGGCCCCTACCGGGCAAACGCTGATACAGTTACCGCAGAAAACGCACGGCGAGTCTTCAAGTCCCGCATCAAAAGCCGCCGCGATTTTAGTCTCAAATCCACGGTAGGCGTAATCCACGGCCGAGACCACCTGAACTTCGCCGCACATCCGGACACAGCTCCCGCACAAAATACACTTGTTGTAATCACGTTGGAAAAACGGGTTGCTGTCATCAACCGGGTGCTCAGCAACTTCACCCTTGAAACCGGATGCCCGGACCCCGTACCGGTAAGCGTGATCCTGCAGGCGGCAGTCCCCGTTCTTTTCACAGGTTAGGCAGTCCTGCGGGTGGTTGGCCAGAAGAAGCTCAAGGATCGTCTTACGGCTTTCCACTACAGCTTCAGATTCAGTCTCGATGACCATTCCGTCTCGAATATAAGTCACACAAGCAGCAGGCAGGTTTTCCATTCCTTCTACTTCTACGATACACAACCTGCACGCTCCGAAGTCACGTAATGCCGGATGGTGACAGAGGGTCGGAATTTCAATCCCTGCCTTTTGGGCAGCCTCCAGTACGGTAGAACCCTCCTCGGCTTCTATAAGTCTGCCGTTAATGGTGATCCTAACTGACATGGTCACAACTCCTTTCAACCTTAAGCCAGGTAAATAGCGTCCTTGTTACACTTGGTAATACATACTCCACATCGTGTACACTTGTCTGGGTCAATAACATGGGGCTCTTTCTTTTCCCCGGAAATTGCGCCGGAGGGACAATGCTTGGCACAGAGGGTACACCCAGTACACTTTTCGGGATCAATCCTGTAGGTGATGAGTTCCTTGCAGACGCCTGCCGGGCATCTCTTTTCCTTAATATGGGTTTCATATTCACTCAAGAAGTATTTCATAGTCGTTAAAACAGGGTTGGGGGCTGTTTGTCCCAATCCGCAAAGGGCGGTGGACTTAATCACCCTGGCGAGTCTCTGTAAGGTTTCCAGATCCTCTTCCTGTCCCTTACCGGACGCAATCCTTTCCAATATTTCAAGCATCCTCTTGGTGCCTTCCCTACATGGAGTACATTTACCACAGGACTCCTTCTGGGTAAAGTTCAAGAAGAAATGTGCCAGGTCTACCATACATGTGGTCTCATCCATGACCACGAGACCGCCGGAACCCATCATGGCTCCAACTTCGGTGAGGGAATCATAATCGACCGGAAGATCCAACAACTCACTGGGTAGGCATCCCCCAGACGGTCCCCCAATCTGGACTGCCTTGAACTCCTTGTTGTCGAGAATACCTCCACCGATATCATAAATAATGTCCCGCATCGTGATCCCCATGGGCACTTCGACAAGCCCCGTGTTATTGATTTTACCAGTGAGCGCGAAAACCTTGGTACCTTTACTCTTTTCCGTTCCGATCTTCGCGTACTCGTCTGCACCCATTCTAATGATGCGGGGTACATTGGCATATGTTTCAACATTGTTCAGGTTGGTTGGCTTACCCCACAATCCCTTTTCTGCCGGGAAAGGGGGACGCGGGCGGGGCATGCCCCTTTCACCTTGAATTGAAGCCAAAAGGGCTGTTTCCTCGCCGCAAACGAAGGCTCCGGCACCAGCCTTGATATTGACCTTGAAATTAAAACCGGAATTAAGGATATCGTCACCAAGATATCCTTTTTCTTCAGCCTCTTTAATTGCGATCTTCAAACGCTTAATGGCGAGGGGATACTCAGCCCTGACGTAAACGTATCCTTCATCTGCACCTACTGCATAACCGCAGATGAGCATTCCTTCCAGTACAGCATGCGGGTCTCCTTCAAGAATGCTACGGTCCATGAATGCTCCCGGGTCACCTTCGTCAGCATTGCAGACAACATATTTCTTGTCGCCCTCGGCTTGAGCTGTAAATTCCCATTTTAAGCCGGTTGGGAAACCTGCACCTCCTCTGCCCCGGAGACCTGATTTCTTGATTTCTTCTATGACTTCAGAACGTTCTTTACCAAGGACAGCTCTAAGGGCTTCATAGCCGCCCCTTGATTCATATTCTTCAATATTCTCGGGGTCTATTTCCCCACAGTTTTCCAACACCAGTCGTTTCTGTTTCTTGTAAAAACCTATTTCCTCCCTGGACCGGCTCAATTCTCCCGTAACAGGGTCTCGATAGAGCAACCTTTCCAAAACCTCTCCCTTTTTCATCGCCTCTATGAGTTCAGGTACATCATTAGTTGTCACCCTGCAGTAAAAAACATTATCAGGCTGTACTATTACGATTGGTCCCTGTTCACAAAAACCATGACAGCCTGTAAATTTTACTTCAATTCTTGAAGACGGGTCTTTTTGAAGTTCTTCTTCCAGCCTGTCGTACACCTTATGGGAATCAGATGAAACACAACCTGTACCACCACAGATGAGAACAGTTTTAGACATTATGCACCCTCCCAAACTTCATTTCATCCATCTCGCTGTCAATATCGATTTCTCCTACTCTGCCCACGGATAATTTTTTGGCAGATATCCATCATTACGTCAAATCGTAGTTTGCCGACTTTTTCTGCACCACCACGTACAGGGCAGGCGGTACCGACGTATCTCCCCGTGGCGCAGGTTAATACTAGGCATAAAAAATTGCTACACCATAAACTGCCTCCAAGGCTTCCGGAAGCATAGGGGTTCAAGCACCATTTTGCGCTGGTAGGTCTTCCTTGTTTTTGGTCTTTAGACATTCTTGCACCAAGAGCTTTATGACAAAAAAATTTAATTTAAATTGGTACATGGTTTCACATTTAGTTCTTAGACATAAAAAACTAAAAATCCTGCCCTAGAAGCAGGATTAAAAAACCTCCCAGTTCACACATAAAAATGATGATTAGGAAGTGAATTCTTGGTTGGCAGACTCCCCTGGCGGGCGAATCGGAGGAAGCCAAGCAATCCTAACGCTTAATCAACTCTTCGTTCCTTTCGATAGGGTGGGAGATATCCAGGTGCCCGGTTAAACTCAACAGTTCCTGCCCCTCCACTAGAATCTGAACCTGTTCAACCCCCTTGAACTCGGTGAGGGTGTTAACAATCGAATAGATGGTCATGATCTCGCCGGCTGAGCCGCCCCAGTGTTCTTCCACCACCTCGGAAGAGAGGTCGATATATACGGTTCCCTCCTCGACCCTCAGCTCCAGGAGCCGGGTCCCCTCGGGTATGGTACGACTCAGGGAGGAATCAGCAGGTCCCTCCAGCAAGGCCAGAACGGCAGCCTCCATCAGGTCCAGTTCATCACCCCGACTAACCTCTTCCTGGACAGGAACCAGGTACTGAGCCTGCCGGTCGGCAAAATACAATGTCACCGTCGTCGAAGTGCCATCATCAACTCCCTGGGGTTCTTCCCCATTTTTTTCGGTTGAACAGCCGGTCAACAGCGACAGGACAACTGCCAGCACCAGGACCATCGTCAGGACCCTCTTCAAAGAACCGCCCCCCTATTTCGACCTCTGGAACCGTGTCCTTTCCATCACACCCTTGATCTAATTATACCACAGCCACTTCGTCCAAGCG
>SESX01000186.1 GCA_004367365.1 Candidatus Acetocimmeria pyornia | reverse complement strand
ACGTTGTGTCTTGCATTTGCTGTCTTGCTTTTTCAACCCTTACCACACCCGACCCGTCAGGGCTTGTTATTTACATAATCGTGAGACCCGACATGGCATAGGCGCAGGACACTGCCAGCGGCCTGGCACGAAACCCGCCAGTTCCGATTGAGTCGAAAATGCCCGATACCAGTCCTCTTCAAACCTACGTAGTTCTCGTAGAGAAGGCCGGAGTCACTGCGCAAACCCTCCAGGCCCCGCGACCGGAAGAGGAGGGAAACCTTGGCCAGTGTGGCCTGCAGGTCGGCCCTCCTGGTTTTGTCCTTGATTGCCTGAAAGTCCTTTTCAAAGCTTTTTTCGTAGACCAGGCCCGGAAACTGCTGCAAATGGTCACCCAGGACCCTCTCTTTATTGCGCTCCCAGATGAGGAGCCCCCAGGTGCTGAGAGTGCAGCTTCCCTGGTCGTCAAAGTCCAGGCAAATTTCAGGGATCCCCTCCACTTCCTCCCGGCTGGCCAGGTATCCGTGAACCATCATGGCAAAGAGGGCTGCTTTCTGGCGCAAGACAGGTATTTCGTCCAAAAGCACGGGCAGGCGGGGAATGCGGATCAAGTCAGCCGATGGGGCTTCGAAGATATAGATGATTTCATCGGCGTAAAACATACCCAGGGTGTTCATGTATCCCTGCAAGCCCTTGAAACCACCTACCAGGTTAAAAACAATCCGGTAGCCTGCCCGGGCATAACCAGGCAGAGTCTCCTCGCACCACTTTACAATCTGGTTGATGCCTGTGCTGAAACTGCTGCAGTCCCTGGTACTTAGTCCGTACGGCACCAGCACCTGGACCATTCCAACACCCAGGGCGCGGAGGTGCCTCTCAACCAGGTGGGCCGTTTCTTTACCCTGGTAGGTATCGGTCGCAATCAGGATATGGACATCCCTCGCCAGGAGCTGCTTCTTGTTTACCTCTTGACCGTAGTAACCGTAAATGCCGTTCAGTTCGGCACTAGAGCGGCGCATTTCCCCAGGTTTAGCCTCAGAAAGCCTGGTCTCGACATCCTGGACAATCCTGTCAATTGTTTCCCGTTCCTCCTGGCTGAGTTCTTTTTCCCTGAGGTTTGCCGTCTCACGAAGCAGTAGACTCACACTACGGTCCTCGCAGCTGACGGCGAAGTTGGTAAGAAGGCTCGTGCCGATGGTGGAAACAATCAAGTAAGGCATGATCTCCCTCCTCAACTCTGCCCAGGATGGCTCTCCGCAACAATGCGCCGCCCATGCCGCCCATCCCATGTCACCGTATGAAAACCGCCGCAAACCATCCTTTATCTCTCCAGGACACTCATGATCTGCGCAATCTTAGCACGGTTTTTTCGGTTGGGTTTCTTCCACTGTTTTGGTTTTTGGGTCTGGTACCACTCCGCCAGCAGGAGGGCGATTTCGCGCTGCTCGGCTGGCCCGGTGTCCGGTGCCGTCATCTTTGCGAGCCACTTCGTGGTCAGGGCCATCATGAACCTGTCCGGGTCACTATTGTAGCCGTCCTGGTCCATCTCTGCCTTTATGGCACTCCCAGGGGCCGCAGGGCCGCTGTCCACGGCCCGCGCGCCATCATGTGCCATTGAAGATGCTTGAATGCTTTGCCGCCAGCTTCGCTCAAGTTTCTCTTCCAGGTCCGCTCTCGGCTGGAAGCGGCCGTAACCGACGGCGGTCTTGGCCCCTGCCCCAATGCTTGCCAGGGCGTCTTGGAGCCACTCCAACACCTGCCGGCAGTCCTGCTCGTTTTCCCGGCACCCAACCCGACGCGGCACCACCGCGAAGAGAAAGGCCTGACCGGGAGCTACCGTCAAAAAGGGGATCGGAACAGGGGCAAACCAGTCGCCAGGCGGTTGAGGTGGCCCCTGGGGCTGGTAGTAGGGACCGTAATGCGGTGTCATAACATCGGCCTCTACCTTGACCGGCTCCACCGGCACGGCATCAAAAAAGATGACGGACCCCACACTCTTTTCTGCGTCCTTGCCCTTCGGACCAAAGATACGCGCGATTTCCTCACCATCCGTGTTCTCTATCCACCCGTCGGCCCAGGCCCGAACAACACCTTTCACCGAAGATCCCGGCAGAAAAGGCACACCCAGGAGATGATGCCAGCCGAAACCGTTCTCCACGGGGTGGTTCCGGCCGAGACCAGTAACAAAGCGCCAGTCGGTGCGAAAGCAGCGAAATCGGCCCCCCAGGGCGCGAACCATTTGGGCCATGCGCTGCGTGAATTCCTCCAGCATCCTGCGGGAGCCGACCGGTCTTGCAAATTGTCCGACCCACTGCTTGGTGTTTTCTCCTAATTCCCAACTGTCACTCCATTCGTTGCAGAACTTGTCATACCAAAGGCCAGCGTTAGCCCCCACTGGGTAGCTGCGCGGCGCCGGGCAGCCCTTGTAGATCGGCGGCCTTCCCATCAGTGCCCTTCACCATCCTTACCCTTTTCCTTCATAAAGGCGACAGCGAATTTTTTCATCCATACCAGCCAGGCCAAAGCCTCGGCCTGGGCCTGCAGGTAAGCAGACCGGTCGTTGTTGACGATTGCATCCATGAGCCTACTCTCGTTCTTGTAGGGCGCCTGCGGCGCACCACGGCAGAGCCATTTCTCCAGGGCATGAAACAAGATAAGGTGCGGGTCGTCTGGATCGTTCTTGCCCTGTGCCAGGAGAGTAGCAGCCGCCTGGCCCAGCCCGTTGGTCAGGATCGCGGCTGGAAGGGACTCAACATAAGACACGAACCTTTGGGCCTGGTCACCCTCCCCAAGGGCTTCCTTCACCCTCTTCACCTCTTCCAACGCGTCACGGGCGCGTTCTTGTTCCAGCGTGCGCTTCACCTTTACTCACCCCCGCTGCTGGCCAGCCAGGAAACAACACACCAGCCCTGGCCGACCGTTTCGTTGCCGCCCACCTGTAGGTACGGCCGGCCGGAGAAAACCTGCGCCAGGTCGGCCAGCACCCCCTCTTTTCCCGGGCGGGCCAGCAGCAAGGCATAAAAGAGGCTGTCCGGCGGCAAAGTCTCTTCGTACCAGAGGTTCTCACTTGTCTTTTTGTCATCGTCCAGGACATTGCGGGCGCTGACCGCCAGCCCGTACCGGGCGAAATAGGCGAACTCGTCATCATTGACAACCACCAGCCCGCCTGCCAGCCGCTCCTGTACCGAGGCATGCCTAATGAGGGGTTTGATGGCCTCGCATACGGACGCGAGTTCGAGACCATCAATCAGATCAAAGGAGAGTTCCTCCAGGAGAAGCTGACCTTGTCCCTGAACCACCGCGGCCCGGCCGTTTTCCAAAGAGGAAAGTTCCGGCAGGCCCACGGGCATTCCCACCAGCTCCCGGTCGCGGGCATAACGTTCGAGGAGATAGGGACAGGTCACCCATTTGTAATGCCCGTTCAAAGAGCGAACCGGCAGAAGAAGGAGGCGCGCATCTGTAACCGCCACAGCACCGGCCCTGTTCTGCTCTCCAAAAATATCCTCGACCTGGGCGGCCTTCTTGCCCCATTTCTGCTCCGCCCTGTCGCGCAGCGCTCCCTTGAGACCGGAACCAGGAATAACAGGATAACCTGTCGCGGCCTCCCGTGCCACCGGCAGATCCACCGTCCCGGCCACCTGGCCTGTTCCCGGATGCAGGCTGGTCTCAGCCAGCAAACCGATGATCGCCGTCCTCATCTGGATCCCTCCTCCATCCATCTTCCAATCAAGACTTGTCCAAAGCCGAAAACGGCCTTATCACCCAGGCAGGACCCGTGCAGGCCACGGACCGCCTCCAGGTCAGCAGCTTCCGCCTCGTAAAACCAGGTGCTTCCGGCTGGCAAAAGCGGCTCCAAGGGGCGGGGTTGGCCATTTTTCAAATCCCAGCCGCCCACCCGCTCGGCCCGGCCAATGCAGGCAGAAACACAATGCCCCGGCACACCCGGCGGACCGCCGCGGATCACTTCCGGCAGACTCTCGTAAGGGTAGTACCCGGGGGTAATTAAGGTCACCGTGAAACGCAGAATACCGTCAGGTCCCGGGCTCAGATCAGGAGGGTAAGGGAGAAATTTGAGGGGGTCATCGACGTTTTGGACCTCGATCTCGACGAGGCGGCCCTCCCCACCCAGCCAACCCACCCGGCGGGACACAAGGTCCCAAGTATCAGGCACCCCCGCGACAAGGACAACCAGCCTTAATTTTCGCTCTGGCCTCACGTGGGTGATACTGTAAAGCATTCCCGTACGGGCAGTGCGGGTAGAATCCTCAAGTGCCAGACCAACACGGGGTTCTTCCGCCCAGAGCTCGCGCTTGTACCACACCTCGTTCTGACCGGGAACACCACCTTTTAGCACATCAACAAGGCCCGACAGCGACACATAGGTGTCTTCAGGCAGTGCAGCGCCTTTCAAAGTTCGGGCAGGTTTTGGGAGCCGTACCAGGCCCAGGTCGCACTCCACAGGCTCCCCAGGCACGAGGCGGACAAAGTTACCGGCCTTCTCCAGGAGGACAAAAGGCATCCGGAAGAGGGGTTCGTCTTCCTGGTCTTCAAGAACCAGGTATGGTCCCCGGAGACAGAGGCTACCGATGTCATCTGCGCCACCAAGAAGGGCGGGCCAGCTGTCACCACCTTCCGGAGACCAGCCCTGCTCCCAAGCCAGGGCCGTTCGGACTGCCCCCTGGAGGGTGGTCATGTAGGGCGGGAAAGTGCCTTGCACTGTCGTGAAGCCGCCCTCACCGGCGTTGTACGGCAAGCCACCGCGGAAGAAACAGGTGTCCAGAATGCGAAAAGTCCAGCGCTGCCAGTTCACCACCCCACCCCCTTTTCTGCCAGAAACTTAACCAGCAAGACGGCATCCAGAACCAGGTCTTTGGCGCTCTTAATCCTTCCATCTTCCTC
>SESX01000185.1 GCA_004367365.1 Candidatus Acetocimmeria pyornia | reverse complement strand
CCTGGGAGTTGCGGTCCGCGGAAATATCAAAGCCCCTACCTCGATATTTTCCGGTTTCCTTCACGTACAGGGCATAAGTCCGGGCAGCCACCGCCTGCGCTTTCAGGGCTTCGGCCGGCCAGTCGGCGGGCATCTCCCGCGGGACCACCCCGTAAAGGTACTCTTCCAAGGGAAGGGTATTGACCACCACCAGGCCCCTGGGGCCCGGAAAAACCTCCACCTGGCCGCGGTATTTCACTCCGTCTACCTGGATGTAGGCAGCATCGTTCCCATCACCATCACTCCTGCCCGGGAGAGGTTCGATGGTTAACGCCCCCTGGTAACTGGTGCCGGCCAGGCCGTCCTTACCCCCGCCGATCTGAAGGGATGCGCCTGAAACCTGGACCGTGACCGGAACTTCATCCCGGCCTTCAAAAACCACCTTTCCGGCTTCGTCCAAGAGCCTGTATCCACCTGGGGCCCCTACCTTTACGGTAGCAACCCCATCCTTGAGGCCAACACGAATCCAGTCGACCCTGGTTTGCCTATTTCCCCCGGCTTCAACCTTACCAGCCACCTCAGTACCAGGGACCACAGGAACCGGGTAGGCAGCAAGTGAAACCAGAAAGGCCGCCAGGAGAAGGACCAGAGCCAGGCCCTTTACCCGCCGGTTTCCGGCCTGTGACCTGGAGACCTCTGAAGATTGAAACCCCATCCTCGTCCCAACAAACTTTGTCACCATGCAACTCACACCCCGGTCCTTTCAACTCGCCCTACCCACCCAATCTGTTCAGCGAAAGACTTGCTTCCACTTCAGCCCCTCTGCCCACCAACAGGACAGGTCGGGAAAGCCATGCCGGCAGCAAGAACAAAATGAGGGAAGGGGACTTCAATACGTTTCGACAACGATTGACAATCCCCTTCCGAACAACGCTTTCCAGGACAGGGATCAATAACCTGTGATCGCGCAAGATCCGGCTCTCCTGGACTTACGATAACCCCGTTCAGGACAAGGACCAATCACCGGCACCGGTCGAGATAAGAGAGGATCAGGCCTGCGTAGACTTCGGCCGCCGCCACCAGTTGTTCTGTATCTACGTACTCGTCCCGGGTATGGGCCTGGTTAATTGTACCCGGACCGAAAATAACGGTCGGAGTCGCACAATCATTGGTCAGAAAACGGGCATCGGTAATGGCCGGCATCCCGTAGACCTCAGCCGGACGACCGGTGACCGCCTCCACCACCGCCGAGGCAACACGCACAATCTCTTCTTCCCGGTCTACTTCCATCGGCTCAGCATACCCGATCTCTTCCACCTCAACCCGGAAACCCTTGTCTTCCTCCCGTAAATACCCTAGAACAGCCTGCACTTCCTTCCTTACGGCATCCAAGCCCTCCCCAGGCAAGAGACGCCGGTCGACCTCAAGTTCACACCGGTCCGGAACGACGTTGATCTTGGTGCCCCCTTTAATGGTCCCCACGTTGACGGTGGGTCTCCCCAGGAGGGGATGTTCCATGCCCCTGAAATCCTGTTCCAGCAGGGCGATGGTTAACCGGGCAGCCCTCAATACGGCGCTTTCACCGAGGTGAGGTGTTGAGGCGTGAGCGGCCTTTCCCCGGACGACAAGGCGGTACCAAAAGGCCCCGCGCTCAGCCAAACCCAGCTTCAACCCGGTCGGTTCCCCTACAATGCCGGCATTCCCGCCTATCATGCCTTCCCGGGCCAGGTATGCCGCCCCATGGGTGCCCAGGGTCTCTTCGTCCGGGACCAGGCAGACAACCAACCGCCCTTCCCACGCCAGGCCGGCCTCCTTTAAAGCGTGCACCGCCTCCAAGACTGAACCGATGGCCCCCTTCATGTCGGCAGCCCCACGCCCGTAAAGGCGCCCTCCGGACACCTTTCCCTCGTAGGGAGGATAGCTCCATGACTCGGGGTCCGGCACAGGAACCACATCCAGGTGACCTAACCAGACGAGGGTCCGCCCCATCCGGCCGGCATCACCCTTGCTGGCCCCCAGGGAAGCAATGACACTTGGCCGCCCCGGTGCCCCTTCCTCCAGCCGCACCTCGAAGCCCAGGTCCTGGAGCCAACCCGCAGCCAGCCTGGCCACCCCGGCCTCGTTGCCGGGAGGGTTTTCACTTTCCAGCGCCACCAGCTGGCTCACACGCTGAATAAGCCTGTCCATCTTAACCTTTTCTCGAATGCCCTTCAACTCTTCCGACGAAACCATCAACAGACCTCCATTTCCCTGCTGGTCACCGTTCAGGCCAGCACCGTGGAGGCTGCCCTTCCAGCCCGCCCATCTGGTCAAGGCCCGGAGTTTTTTTGCCTCAGGGTTGACGGTAGGGGCCCTCCCCTTCGTCCTGGCGGTTGACGACCCCCACCTGCCGGGTGGTCTCTTCCTTGACCGGGGGCATTCTCATTCTTACCCTCTAAATCTCCACCAGGCATCTTCTTCCCACCCTTTCCGGGCCCATCCCTTCCACCAGGTGCACCCGGGGCCGTGACATCTTCCCCAGGCTCCTGCAGCCGGCCCGATTGACCTTCCCGATCCGGTCCCGGCTTCACCTTTTGCTTTTTGTCGGGCCCATGACCTGTTTTGCCGGGAACCTCCCGCACCTTTTGGCCCCCTGCTTTTGCCCCACGGCCGTACCGTTCAACCAGGGGGGCAAATCCTTTCTGGTTCTGGGCAGCCCTCAGGATTTCACCAAGGTTGCCGCGGGCAGCAGCAATGGCTTTGCCCAGGGACTGGGAGCGAAAATCCTCCAGTTCGACCTCGAGCCCCTTTTCCCTGGCCACCAGGTACACCACGTACTTACCCGTGGAGAGGCCCTTAGCCCTGGCTTCCTCCCGTACCACGGGCTCGGCATGTACTGTTTCGACACGGCCCATGATGTTGTGGGCCAGCAAAGCTTGCTCCACCCGGCTCTGTGCAGTCAAGAGGATCGCAGCCAGTTCCTGAGGGGTCTTGGACTCATCCTCGACTGGGCTCGCACTGATCACAATGGCAGGCTCCTTCTGCTCGGAGACCAGAAACCCCTTTTGCACAGCCAGTTCCGTCACCAGCTCCATGACCTCACCGAGGGGTTTACCCCGGTATTCCAGGTCCCGGACAATATCCTCCCCGTCCCCATTGAGGCCCTCGGCGTCAATCACCTGGTCCCGGGCATTGAGGGTCAATTCCAGGCTGGGGTTAATATCAACGGTAACGTAGGCAGCAGGGGTTGTCGCACCGAGGAAGTAACCGAAAAAGGCCGAACAAAACATCAAGACCACCAGGGCCGCTGCCCAGGCTGCCGGCCGGTGGACCAGTCCTCTCAGGGACCTCTTCAAGGACGAAACCGCCCCCACCTCGGCCAGCTCCACTTCCTGACCGATGGTCCAGTTCCAACCCCGTCTGGGTACTTCCCGGAACTCCCCCTTTCTGGTGAGGACCACGGCCTTGTCCCCGCGGATTTCCAGAACCACGCCTGTTTCCCGGTCCAACGGGTCTCCCCTCCTCAAATCCAGGCCGAACCTAAAACGAAAGGTACTCCCTTAGGTATTGAAAATCACCCGCCAGAACTAGGGTGGCGGCGATGATGTACTTTCTCTGTCTCTCCAGGGTTTTCCGGCTCACCCGAACCCTTTCCTCCAGTGCCTTGAGTGGTAAGGTCCTCCGGTGACGGAGATAGTTCAGCAGCTCCGGGTCTGCTGCCACCTCGCGGGCTGCCTCGACGGCCCTCCTCCTCGCGTCTTCATGTTTTGGGCACACCCGGGCCAGGTCTTGAAAAGAGATCCCATAGTTATGAAGCTCCCTGGCCAGCTCCAGGATTTCAGCCCTTCTTTCCTCAACTTCAACCGCCTCGGCGTAGGCCCGGTATGAAGACTCCTTGTCTACGTAGTTATAGGTATTACCATCCTCATCTTCCCGGTCGTAGTGTGTCAGGGGCACTTCCCGCGACCAGCGCGAACGCTTCCGGAAAAAGTCGTAGAGCCTGCGCCTGATAACCATCTCGGCAAAGGCCAAGAAGTTCCGACCCGAACCATGGTCATAGGTGTCAATAGCCTCGTTAAAAGCCCGAAGACCAACCCCTGCCTCATCGTCGCGACCCAGTTCCAGGTAGCGTCCACTGACCCGTGAAGCCACCCCCATGATGAAAGGGGTGTACTTTTGTAGCAAGTATTCACGTACCCTTTTTCCGTTTTCATCTGAATTCCTGGCTTGGACAACCAGGGTTTCAGGGTCAACATTTTCCCGGCCCGCTTCCCTTCCCGGTCCGGTGCCCGGCCTGGTCCCCGGTTGAAAAAGAGAACCCACCGGTGACACCCCTCTCACAGATTATTCGCTCTGTCCGCACTTTTTCTGGGGGTCAGGACAAAGGCCCAACCCGGCCGACACTGCAGCTACCTTCTCCCCAGGAGCATCAAGAACAGGGACAGGACCACGCTCAATAAGATGGAAGTGGCCAGTGGGAAGTAGAAAGCAAAGTTGCCACGCTGGATGTAGATATCCCCGGGAAGCCTGCCCAGACCGAAAAGCTTCCCAGAAAAGGTAAGTATCCCCCCGATCACAACGAGGAAGACCCCAATGGTAATCAGCATTCTCCCGAGACCTTCAAATCCAGGCATGTCAATCACCCCTTGTAGTAACGCTCCTTTTCACTGTAGATACAACCACAGTACGGCTGGCGGTAAAGCCCCATCTCTTTGGCAAGCCTTACCCCTTCCCGCCAGTACGGGCGAAAGTCTTCGTAATAAAACTTGACCCCGGCCCTCTCCCCTTCGGCCCGCCCGATATCCCTGATCAGCTCGTGCTTTTGGTAGGGACTGACCAGAAGTGAAGAACTGTAGCTGTCAAATCCTAATTGGGCTGCCTTTTTAGCCGCTGCCCGGAGCCGGACCAGGTAGCAGTAGCGACACCGTTCTCCCCTGGCGTGGGCAGGAACCGCCCCGGCGAGGAAATCCTCTAATTCATACTCCTCCTCGAAAAGCATCTTCACTCCAGACCGGAGGGCATATTCCTGGGCCGTCTCCAGGCGCTGCTTAAACTCCAGGT
>SESX01000184.1 GCA_004367365.1 Candidatus Acetocimmeria pyornia | reverse complement strand
TGGTATACCTTTGACAAAAAGGGCAATGTTAAGGTTTGGGGAAAGCCGAATCTTGATGCCCTAGAGTTTGCCAAAGAGAAGAAACTGAAAACCTATGCCCTGATCCACAACCTTGGGTCCCAGGGATTTGACAGCGACCTGGCCCACGCCGTGTTGGCTGACCGGGACGGGGTCAGAAGCAGGTTTATCGAGAACATCGTCAAGACTGTGAAGGAAGGCGGTTTTGATGGGGTCAGTGTTGATATTGAAGCGGTTCCATCCCAGGACCGCCAAGAGTATACTGCCTTCCTGAAAGAGCTTAGGGCGGCCATGAAGGGAAAGAGCATCCAGATATCAGTTCCGGCCAAGACCTGGGACGACCCGGCAAACGAGTGGTCGGGGGCTTTTGATTATGCTCAGGTTCACAAGCATGTCGACCAGGTTGTGTTGATGACCTACGATGAAAATGGTTTTGGGACGACAGCCGGACCCATCGCCTCCATACCCTGGGTCAGGAATGTTCTGAAATACGCCACTGCACAAATGCCCAAGGAGAAACTCCTGATGGGGATCCCAGTCTATTCCTTCGACTGGTCTTCGGCAGCCCCCAACATACCCGAATACCTCACCCACTCCCAGGTTATGGACCGGGCCAAGCGTTTCAATGCCAACGTGGTTTTCGATACCCGTGCCAAGGTGCCCAGGTTTACCTACAAGGACAACAACGGGAATGTCCACGAGGTTTTCTTTGAGGACTCCCGGAGTGCTTCAGCCAAGATCGACCTCATGAAGGAGTTCGGTCTCAAGGGGATCGCCATCTGGCGGCTGGGAATGGAGGATCCCAAGACCTGGGATGTGATCAAGACCAAGGTAAAAGGCGGGAAGTAGCCAGCTTGATACCTGAATCAAGTGATGTAAGAACAGCACCCGGTAAGGGTGCTTTTCTTACCCTGGCACCTGGAATGATGGTGTCCAGCCACCAGTTGAGGTCGGAACGAGCCGGCTGCGGCTCGGTGGGTGGGGAGGTTGACAGGGAGGTGAAAAAGGATTCATTCTTGTCTTGTCGAAGGGAAAAGTAGGCAGGGGGAGGTGGTAGAGGATGAAGGTCTACCTGGATAACAGTGCTACCACGCGGGCGGCCGATGAAGTTGTAGAAGTCATGGCAGATGCCCTGCAGTACCAGTACGGTAACCCGTCTTCCCTGCACCGTATGGGGATCGAAGCCGAGAAGATTGTTACCCGGTCCAGGGAGGCTGTCGCCAGGGTGCTCGGGGTGCGCCCGGAGTG
The DNA here is from genome assembly GCA_004367365.1 of Candidatus Acetocimmeria pyornia. Taxonomy (GTDB): domain Bacteria; phylum Bacillota; class Sulfobacillia; order UBA3575; family UBA3575; genus Acetocimmeria; species Acetocimmeria pyornia. Next base: position 3,822 of record SESX01000184.1, on the reverse strand, counting down.
CATTATCTTTACCTCCGGTGGAACCGAGAGCAATAACCTGGCCATTAAAGGAATTGCCCGGGCAAAGAAGAGGGAGGGAAAGCACCTCATTACCTCCGCTGTTGAGCACCCCTCGGTTCTCAACACCTTCCGGGAACTGGAGGAAGATTCCTACCAGGTCACCTACCTGGATGTGGACCGACGCGGACGGGTTAACCCCGACGACCTCAGGCGGGCCCTGCGTGATGACACCATCATGGTCAGCATCATGCACGTGAACAATGAGGTTGGGGTGGTCGAACCTGTTGCAGAGATCGGAGAAATCTTGAGGCATCACAGGAAACACTACTCAGGGAGAGGGGTGGTCTTTCACGTCGATGCTGTTCAATCCTTTGTCAAGATCCCGGTCCAACCACTCAAGATGGGTATTGACTGCCTCTCCATCAGTGCACATAAGATCCACGGTCCAAAGGGGATCGGGGCTTTGTACATACGAAAGGGGCTCCGCCTGGTTCCTCAATTGGCCGGAGGAGGGCAGGAGAAGGGTCTACGGTCGGGGACGGAAAACGTCCCTGGCATCGCCGGCCTCGGGATGGCTGCGTTCCTGGGCCTGGAGACCATGGATGAGGCCGCCAGCCGCATGTTTGCCTTGAAGGACAGGCTCGTGGAACCTGTTCTTTCCCGGGTTCCCCGGAGCCGGCTCATTGGTGGGCTGGGTCCGGAGGACGGGATGGCACCCCATATCGTTAACCTTTCTTTCCCCGGTCTGAAGGGGGAAGTGGTTGTTCACGCCTTGGAGGAGCAGGGTGTTTACGTCTCCACTGGTTCAGCCTGTTCTTCGCGGGGCCACGACAGAAGCCACGTGCTGGTGGCGATGGGTCTCGAACCAGAAGTAGTGGATGGAGCGATCCGGATCAGTTTCTCGCGGGAGAATACCAGGAAAGAGATTGATTATGCAGCCGGTGTTATAGTGGCAACCATCGAGGAACTGTACAGCCTGTACCGGGGGTAGGGAAGATGTATGATACGATCCTGGTTCGTTACGGGGAGATTGGACTGAAGGGGCAGAACCGGAGCTATTTTGAAGCTAAGCTGGTAGAGAACATCAAGAGGGCCCTCGGTGGCTATCCGGTTTCCAGGGTCTACAAAACCCACGGGCGGGTTCTGGTCGAACCGGAAGGACCCTGGGAGGAAGTGGCAAACCGGCTTACGGATGTTTTCGGGATTGTGGTGATCAATCCGGCGGTACGTATCCCGCCCCAGCTGGAAGGGATCCTGGAGGCCTCGGTACGGGTCGTGAAGGATGCGTCGGGGGGTGAACCCACCACCTTTAAGGTTGAGACACGCCGGGCCGATAAAAGTTTCCCCAAGAAATCGCCGGAACTTAACCGCCTGGTAGGGGCCGCCTGCCTGAAATCTGTCCCGGGCTTGAAGGTTGATGTCCACCACCCACAGGTACGGCTTAATGTTGAAATCCGTGAGGACGGGGCTTACGTCTACTGTCACGCTTTGAAGGGACCGGGTGGGCTGCCGGTCGGGACGAGCGGGAAAGGGCTGCTGTTGCTCTCAGGTGGGATCGACAGCCCTGTTGCCGGTTGGATGGCCATGAAACGGGGGATTCAGGTAGAGGCCATTCATTTTCACAGCTTCCCTCTTACCAGTGACCGCTCAAAGGAGAAGGTGATCGACCTCAGCCGCGAGCTTGCCTGGTACGGGGGTCCCTTCCGCCTGCACGTGGTCCACTTTACTGAGGTTCAAAAGGCGATCCAGAAGGAATGCCCAGAGGGGCTGCGCGTGACCATCATGCGGCGGATGATGTTCAGGATCGCAGAAAGCCTGGCTCAAAGGAGGAAGATTCTGGCCCTGGTTACCGGGGAAAGTGTGGGCCAGGTTGCAAGCCAGACCCTGGAAAGTCTTGCGGTTATCAACCGGGTAACCAGAATGCCGGTCATAAGACCTTTGGTTGGGTTTGACAAAGGGGAGATTACCGACCTTGCTAAAAGAATCGGCACCTACGAAATCTCCATCCGCCCCTACGAGGACTGCTGCACCCTTTTTGTTCCGCGGCACCCCAAGACGAGGCCCCGGGAGGAGCAGGCCGAGGAAGCTGAAGCAAACCTGGAGGTAGATTCGTTGGTTGACGAGGCTCTCCAGAAGACGGAAACCCTGGTCCTTGAGCCGCGTCGCCACTGGTAAGGATGGTTTTCCTTCCAGCCCCGGGACTTTTTTCGGTACCCGGGACTGGCCTGTGTCCGGTCTTCCAAGGCCGGTCAGCGAGGGAGGAAGAAGGAGATACAATGTCAGGGCCGCTGGGGTGTAGAGCACACCAAACTTTCAGAATTTCCCGGGAAGTCGCAAGAATATAAATACTGGGGCAGGACTTTTTGGTTTGGGCCGGGAATATGGTATGAAATCCTTTTGTACCTGCAAGTCTCTGAAGGGTGGGGGGATAAAAGTGAGGCGGATCTACCTGGAAGCTGGCCGCTGTCTTGACTGCCGGGTATGCGAAAAAGTATGTGCGGAATATACTGGTTCTGTTGGGGCAGTCTTAAAGGTACTGCACTCTGATGATCAATGCAGTATTTTTCTTGAGTTTTTTGACGAAGCCCACCCGGTGAACGGAGCCTTAGGTAAACCGATACCTTTTAAGTGCCGGCAGTGTGGTGATGCCCCCTGTGTTCAAGCCTGCTTGACAGGGGCGATGCGGAAAGACCCGGCAGGGGTTGTGACCAACCTCCCCTTGGGGTCCGCATGTGTCGGGTGTGGGCGGTGTGCGGCCGCCTGTCCGGAGGGCATCATTGAAGTCTACCACCCCAACCGGGGAAGAAGCGGTATCCTGCGTTGTGACGGGTGCCCCGGGCTGGAGGTTCCGGTCTGTATCCAGGCCTGCCCGGCTCAAGCATTGTCTGTTCTGGCAGGGGCAGGGCATGATCGTGAGACCAATCCAGGGATTGTAGAAGACGATATTGTCTAATAAGTGGTCTTGGATGAAAACCCGTGTGGGGAGCAATACTCTCATCGAAGGAGGGTTAGATGTGGCCGACATGACCATGGACTTCGGGAGAGTAATTGAGGCGCGGGATATCAAGTCCTTGAGGGAGAGGCTGAAAACGCTCGGGCCGGAGGACGAGATTGCCATCCGCATCGAGGCGGCTGATGCCACCCAGGCGGACGGGATTATCGAGGAGTTGAAGAAAGAAGGGTTCGACTATCAACCCCACGGTGGCCACGAAGGGGACTACTACCTCATAGCCCGGAGGAAAGGGCGGTAGTGCAGGTGAGAAAAACACAGAGGGTCTTCCGGACCCGGTAACCAGTCAGCCCCTCCGAACAGGGGCGCAATCTTGCCTACTCCGTTACCCCGGTGGTAACCACTTCCACCGGGATTTCTTTGACGTAAATGTTACTGACGAACACGGATCTTTCCGGGAAACGGTAGCTCTGGCGGACATTGACAGCGGCGATGACCCGGAAGGTACCGGCCCGTGCCCAGACAACGTCAAAAACCTGGGCCGGGTAGAACTTGACCTGCTGGTTGTGGGTGTACGGCGGCTTGCTCACCTGGGCTGTAACCCGGAAACGGGCTGGACGTCCTGTAATCCAGGTCCGCGGCCCCTCAATCCGGATCTGGACTGTGGGCTCAATGATTGTGGTTAGGGTGAAGGTTTTCGTAACCGGTTCCAGGGGCTTGCCTGGGGTGGGTGCCGGAACATGTACGGTCCACGTTTTTTGCCGAAGGATCCTCCCGTCGTTGCTGTAGGAGGTGGCGGTAGCATGATAGGTGCCAGGTCTTCGGTAGGTATGGGTTACCCGGGTGGTGGTATGCCGGGGGTCTGGATCGAT
>SESX01000183.1 GCA_004367365.1 Candidatus Acetocimmeria pyornia | reverse complement strand
GGGAGGCATTTCCGGCCATCCAGACCATGTCGCGGTGAGCCGGGCTACCACCGAGGCCTTCCACCGCGCCCGGCAGGTGGGGGTAGGGGTAGAAAGGCTTTACTACTTCACCATTCACCCGGGCCGAATTCCTGCCGGCAGGAAGGTTGACCCAGAGGACCTGAGGTTTACCACCCTCGTTGACGTGAAAGACTGGCTTGAGATCAAGATCAGGGCGGTTGAGGCCCACCGGACCCAAAGCCATTCTGCCGAGAGGATCTTCAAGGGTTTCCCTCCCGAAATGAGGAGGATCCTGGCCGCGGACCGGTTTTACAGGGTGTTTCCTCCCCTGCAGGAAGAAAATGGTGTCCAGGAGTACTGCCTTTTTGACCGTAATCTACGTCGTTCGTAGAGCGGCAGCACCCTGGAGGATGAAAATGGGGAACAAGCCGGTTGCAGTGGTTTGCATCGACGTTAACCAGCTCCTGCCTCCCGGCTTCTTTCTCGTGCAGACCTTCTTGAGGGAACCTCAGTCACCAAGGTAAGCCTTCCGAACCCGCGGGTCGTTAAGGAGTTTTTTGGCTTCATCTGCCAACTGGACCTGTCCGGTTTCCAGGACGTAACCTCGGTCGGCGACAGATAGGGCCAGGTGTGCGTTTTGTTCCACCAGAAGGATGGTTGTCCCCTGGGCATTAATGTTTTGAATGATATTGAAGATGGTGCGGACGATGAGTGGTGCTAATCCCATGGAGGGCTCGTCAAGGAGCAGCAGTTTGGGACGGGCCATCAGGGCTCGCCCAATGGCCAGCATCTGCTGCTCTCCGCCGCTGAGGGTGCCAGCCGGTTGTCTTTGGCGTTCCTTGAGGATGGGGAAAAGCCCAAAAACCTTGTCCATGTCCTGGCCTATTTCCTGGTCCCTCCGGGCATAAGCACCCATCTCCAGGTTCTCGAGAACCGTGAGGCGGGTGAAGACCCGGCGTCCCTCAGGTACCTGGGAGATACCCATCTGGACGATGGCATCAGGTGCCTTGCCCGAAATCTCTTGCCCTTCATAGGTAATGGTCCCACGGGTTGGCTTGATGAGGCCGGAAATGGTTTTGAGGGTAGTCGTCTTGCCGGCCCCGTTGGCACCGATCAGGGTGACAATTTCCCCCTTTTTTATTTCCAGGGAAATACCCTTCAGAGCCCGGATGTTACCGTAGTGGGTTTCAAGGTTCTTGATCACCAGCATCATCAGCCCTCCCCAAGGTAGGCTTTGACCACTTTTTCGTCCTTTTGTACTTCTTGTGGAGTACTATCAGCGATCTTTTCCCCGTAATCCAAAACCGCGACCCGGTCTGAGATGTTCATCACGACTTTCATATCGTGTTCTATGAGCAGTATCGTCCGGCCCATAGCGCGGATGGTGGTGATCAATTCCATCAGGTCCGAGGTTTCCTGTGGATTCATGCCTGCGGCCGGTTCGTCCAGAAGGAGAAGCTTGGGGTCGGCTCCCAGGGCCCGGGCGATCTCCAGCCTCCGCTGCTGCCCGTAAGGTAGATTGCGGGCCAGTTCTTGTTCTTTCCCGGCGAGGCCGACAAATTGCAGTAGCTCGCGGGCCTGGTCCCTGGCCTCAGCTTCTTCGGTACGTGTTGCCCTTACTTTCAGAACAGAGGCCAGGAGCTCGGATCTGGTCCTGGTGTGCATACCAATCAAGATGTTGTCCAGGACGGTCATGTTCCCGAAGAGGCGGATGTTTTGGAAGGTCCGGGTAATACCGATGGAGGTTACCTGGTAGGGGCGAAGGCTGCATATTTCCCGGCCCTGAAAAAAAGCGTTTCCTTTGGAGGGTTGGTAGATACCGGTCAAGACATTAAAGACGGTGGTTTTCCCAGCTCCGTTGGGCCCAATCAAGCTGCGGATCTCGCCTTCTTCAACGGTCATGGTTAGGTTCTTGACTGCCGTTAACCCGCCGAACCGCATGGTCAGGTTCTTGATTTCCAGTAAAGGCATCAGCTGTCACTCCCCACAGTGGTCTTGACGCCCTGGCGGCTGCGAATCCAGTGGTAGACCTTGAGCGGGCTGAATTCAGAGGTTCCCATGATCCCCTGGGGCCTCAAGAGCATCAAGACCACGAGGAGGGCACCGTAGAAGAGCATCCGGTACTCAGAGATCACCGGGAAGAAAGACCGTAGGAACTCAGGGGCATAGGTTAGGGTTGCAGCACCCACTACAGCACCGGTGGTGCTCCCCAGTCCACCCAGTACAACCATACACAGGATCTCAATGGATTTCATGAAACCAAAGGAGGCTGGATTCAAGTAACGGAACCAGTGGGCGTAAAGTCCCCCGGCAATACCGGCGAAAAAGGCCCCCACGACAAAGGCGAGCACCTTGTAACGGGTGGTATTGATCCCCATGGCCTCGGCGGCGACTTCATCTTCCCTGATGGCAATCATGGCACGCCCAACCCGTGAATTGATCAGGCTCCAGATCACGACCAGGGCGATCACCGTAGCGATGAAAACGATAAGACCATTGGTTTCCTTGGCCAGGCCACGGAGTCCAAAGGGGCCGCCAGTTATTTCCAGGTTAAGGAAAGTTACCCGAAGAATCTCCCCGAACCCAAGGGTGGCAATGGCCAGGTAATCTCCCCGTAAGCGGAGGGTTGGCAAGCCGACCAGGAAACCTAGAGCCGCCGCCACCAGGGCCCCGATCACGAGGGCGGGAAGAAATGGAATACCGGTCTTGACGGTCAGAATACCTGAGGCGTAGCCTCCGACGCTCATAAAAGCGGCATGACCTAGAGATAACTGGCCCGTGTAACCGGTGATCAGGTTAAGGCCCAGGGCTAGGATGATGTTGATACCGATGAGGATGAGAAGGTTGTAATAGTAAGCACTGATCATTTTTTTTCACACCTTTTCCTGCGTGTTCTGGCCCAAAATCCCGCTGGGCTTGATGAGAAGAACCACGATCAGGATCGCGAAGGCAATGGCATCCCGCCACTCAGACCTCATAAAGGCCACCCCGAAAACCTCGGCTGTGCCTAGAATAAGCCCTCCGGCCATGGCTCCAGGAATATTACCAATTCCGCCAAGCACCGCGGCTACAAACCCTTTCAGTCCTGGCATGAGTCCCATCATGGGGTCAACTGCATTGAGGTACATTCCTACCAGGACCCCGGCTGCAGCTCCCAGGGAGGAGCCGATGGCAAAGGTATAGGAAATAATCCGGTCCACGTTGATTCCCATCAGGGCTGCTGTTTCCTTGTCCAGGGCAGTAGCCCGCATGGCCTTACCGATCTTGGTCCGACGGATTAAATATTGAAGGCCGACCATCAAGAGAATGGCGACGACCAGGATGATGACCTCCAGTGAACTGGTTTTGATCTCGCCGATGCGAATGGGATAAACTTTAAAGGGCGGCAAAAAACCCCTGGTAGCTGGGCCGTTTAGATAAAGGGAGAGGTTCTGGAGAAAAATGGACATTCCAATGGCACTAATCAAAACCGCCAGCCGGGGGGAGCGCCTTAAGGGACGGTAGGCGATCCGTTCTACTGTGACGCCTATGAGTGCTGCTCCGGCCATGGCCAGCACGAAGGCGACCGGGAAGGGCAGTTTCAAAGAAACGGTCAGGTAAAGGCCTAGGAAAGCCCCTGCCATGTAAATCTCGCCGTGGGCGAAGTTAATCAGCTGCAGAACACCGTAAACCATGGTGTAGCCGAGAGCGATTAAAGCATAAATACTTCCGAGAACCAATCCATTGACCAGCTGTTGCAGCATAAAGCCCTACACCTACCGTTTTTACTGATAAAGTCGCGTAAACCAACAAGCCCGGGAGGGGGTTCCTCCCGGGCTTTAACCTTGGTTAGCGCACCCGGGTAAACTGTCCGTTTTCGACCTTGATGACAACGATTTCCTTGACGACATCGCCGTTCTCTGTAAAGGAAGTGGAACCGGTGATACCTGGGTAGTCCTTGGTCGCGTGGATGGCATCCCTCAAGGCAGGGCCATCCGTTCCGGCTTCCTCAATGGCTTGGGCAATGATCTTCATGGTGTCGTAAGCATTGGCGGCGAACATATCCGGTGTTTCACCGAATTTCTCCTGGTAAGCCTTAACGAATTTCTGGACTTCTTCTGAAGGATCACCGGAGAAGAAACTGGCAGTGAACAGGGCCCCTTCAACAGCATCTCCACCGAGTTCCGTCAGTTTACTGGAGTAGAAGCCGTCTGCACCCAGGAGCTGGACGTCAAGACCCTGGCGGGCAGCCTGCTGGGCGATTTTTGCCGCCTCGGTGTAGTAACCGCCGATGTAAAGGGCTTCCGGGTTCTGCTGAGCGATCTTGGTGATCTGGGCGTTGAAGTTCTCGTCCCCGTCCAGGAAGGATTCAACGGCCACTACTTCGGCGCCCAGGTCTTCGGCTTTCGCGACGAAGCCTTCCTTCAAGGCAACCCCGTAGTCATTGTTGGTGTATAGGACGGCCAGCCTTTTGAGGCCGAGTTCTTCGACCGCGTAAGCAGCCATCTGGGCCGACTGGACGTCATCACTGATCACGTTTCGGAAGACGTACGGTCCGATATCAGGGATCCCCGGGGCTGTGGAGGAAGGGGAGATAATCGGAACCTCTGCCTCGTCAGCAAACGGGGCACCGGTCATGGTTTCACCGCTTAGAACGGCACCAACGATGGCTACCACCTTGTCCTGGTCAACCAGTTTTTGAACCGCACTGGCGGCTCCCTCTTGCTTGCCTTCGGTATCCTCGGGGATCAGTTCCAGCTGCTGTCCGTTGATACCCCCGGCTTCGTTGATTTCCTCAATGGCAATTTCGACACCCTGCTTGACACTACGCCCATAGGTGGCATAGTCGCCCGAAAGAGGACCCACGGTACCGATCTTGATGGTTTCGGCTTGAGATTCTCCGGCTGGCTCAGGCTGTGAACAGCCAGCGACCAGGACCAGAGAGAGGATAAGTACAAAGGAGATGAAAAAGATACCCTTCTTTTTCATTATTGTTGCTACCCCCTCGAGACAACATGTTGTTAGAAATCAATCTTCTGAAAAAATAATCACACCCGGCAAACCTTGACCTCTAAAATATCCAAAATCTTGACCCTTAAGACATCACCCCTTCTCTAAGACATATTTGGACAT
>SESX01000182.1 GCA_004367365.1 Candidatus Acetocimmeria pyornia | reverse complement strand
CCCTGTGCCTTCATGGTTGTCATTCTGATGGTGGTGTGGTTTCTGTGAAGGAAAAAGAGATCATCGCCAGCGTGAGGTGCCTGCGCCATGTTTATGCCGATCACACCGAGGTCAGGCTCTGTGGTCTTGAGTTCAGGGTGCACCGCGGGGAAAGGGTTGTTGTGCTGGGAGCTAATGGTTCCGGCAAGACAACCCTTCTGAATCACCTGGTTGGGCTCTTGCGCCCCCTTGAGGGTGGGGTGAAGCTGTTTGGTTATGAGCCCAACCGGCATTTTGAACACCTTCGCACCAAGATCGGGGTGGTCTTTCAGAATGTCGATGAGCAGATCATCGGACCAACAGTTTGGGATGATATTGCTTTCATGCCGAAAAACATGAGACTTGCACCCTCTGAAGTTGAAGAGCGTGTGAAAAGGGCTCTGAATCTGATGGGGATCATGCATCTCAAGGACAAGATCCCTCATTACTTGAGCGGGGGGGAAAAGAAAAAGGTTGCCCTGGCCGGGGCTTTGGTGATGGAACCGGAAATTCTGGTTCTCGACGAACCTTTTAACGGTCTTGATCCAAGGTCCAGGGAGGAAATTCTGGAGCTCCTGGTATCTGTGAACAAAAGGACCGGCTCGGCGGCGGTGGTGGCCACTCATGATGTCGACCTGGTCTCAGCATTTGCTGAAACGGCCTATGTTATAGCCGACGGTCGAATTGTCTTCAGGGGAACCCCGAAGGAGGTTTTTGGGCAAGTCCAGGTTCTTGAAAAAGCCAAACTGAAACCTCCAGCCCTGTTTCGCCTTTTTCAGGACCTGGCCCGGGAGGGGTTACCGGTCACCCCGCCTCTGAGCGTGGGAGAAGCGAAGCAGCAGCTTCAACACCTTCTTGGGACGGTTCCGGGCCAGAAGGGCAAGGTGGCTGAATAGCTGACTGTCCTGCTCGGTGCTGGCCACGGGGTCTTACGAGCACAGGGCGAAAAAGGTGAGGAAAAAGGTGAAAAGAAAGGGTGGAGGAGATGGCGCACCCGGTGTCGAAATTGCAAGACACCAGGAAGGGGGCAGCCGATGATGGACAGGGCAAAAAGTGCCCAAGAAGAAAGAGCTAGCCGGGGTCTGGACCTGGACCAGTTGTCCCGCCATTTTCATCAGAACCTGACCTCCAAGGCCCGCGAGTATCTCTGGAGCCGTGGTCTGTCAGATGAAATCATTAACAAGTACCAGGTCGGCTACGAGGAAGGGAGTTCCATCGGTTTCGACATTACAGAAAGACAGACGGTGCTTTCAGACTATTTCGAGGGTAGAATCATTTTTCCCATCAAGGATGCTTCGGGGCGAACCGTCGACCTGGTGGGAAGGTCTTTGGACGGAAGTGAGCCCAAGTACAAAAGCCTCTTGGGCAGCCAAGAGGTTCTTTACAATGAAGGCGGGATCCACCTTAGTGATGTCATTTTTCTCTGCGAAGGGATCATTGATGTCCTGACCCTGGTCCAAAATGGGATGACTGCGGTCGGGGTGCTGGGGGCAACCAATTTTGGGGCCGGGCACGCCCAGAAACTGAAAGGGAAAAGGGTTTTTGTCTGTTTTGGTAATGACGATGCCGGCATCCGTAACCGGGAACGGGTGGCAGGTATTCTCTCCCAGACGGCAGACGAAGTTTGTATTCTTTCGTTACCCCAGGGGATTAAAGACGTCAATGACTTTTTCTTGAGGGTTCCCAGCCCGCAGCACGTTTTTCTGGGTCTGGTACAAGAGGCTGCCCGGAACGGGCGCTATGACCTCTTCCGGAGTGATACCCGGTTACTAGTTCCTTTTTTCCACGAGGTTGTCAAGCGCAGGGCCGGTCGGTTTTCCGGTATTTCTACCGGCCTTGAACCACTGGATAACCTGTTATTTGGAGGACTACGTGAAGGCCTCTATGTTGTTTGTGGTGAACCGTCAACGGGGAAGACCACCTTGTTGAGGCAGATGGCCGACCACGCTGCTGCGAGCGGGACACCGGTTCTTTTTGTAACCCTGGAGATGTCTGCTTTCGAACTCTGGGCCAGGAGTATTTCCAGGATTCTGGGTGTTCCAGCCTCGGAGATCGTCACCGGCCGCATTGACCCCGGGCGGTTGGAAGAGGCGAACCGGGAATACGCCGAAACCGCCAAGAACATCTGCACCATAGAAGGTGAGGAGAACACTTCGGTTCCGGCCATTGCTCTCCTTGTGGAGCGGACCATGAACGCAACCGGGAGACGACCTGTCGTCTTTATTGATTACCTCCAGCGCATCCCGGCTTTCCCCCACGGCCGGGGGGACCGTCCCCAAAGGGGTGGTATCGGTGAGACGGTCCTTCTCCTGAAGAGGCTGGCTCGTCGCTACAGTATAGCAGTGGTGGTTTCGTCTTCCCTGCAGCGTAACACAACACCAGAGAGCAGGAACGGGTACCGACTCTCGGGGCATGATGAGGTAGAGTGGACGGCGGATTTCTTGCTGCGCCTTCGTTTACCTGAAGAGGTGACGTCCGGAGACAGTGATTGTTCCCCGGTGGTCATTGAAGTGTTGAAGAACAGGAACGGTCCCTTAAGTGATTTCAGGGTGGAGTTTTGCAAAAGCATCGGTTTGTTCCGGGTGCCACCACCCAGCGGGTGAGCCCTGCTCCAGGGAACAGGGCCCGGCGCAAAAAGGCATGGTTATCTGTGACCCATAAAGAGGGAATAGGGTGTTTTGTGTTGAAAATAAGAGCTGTGTCTTGGGCGAAATAAATACTTGCAAGCGAGGTGTTAGGGAAAACAATGTGTCAGTTCAGGCTCACCGGGAAGAAGGTCGGCATTCTGGCGGAGAAATACTACGAAACCCTGGAACTATGGTACCCCTACTACCGTTTCAAGGAAGAAGGGGCGGAAGTGGTGGTGATCGGATCAGGGTCTGCTCCGAGGTTTGAATGCAAGCACGGGTATCCGGTAGAGGTGGACGTGGATGCCGGGAACATTAAGGCCGAGGACCTGGATGGAATCATTATTCCTGGTGGCTGGGCTCCAGACCACCTGCGGAGGTACCCTGAGGTTGTTAACTTGGTCAAGGAATGCTTTGAGGCGGGCAAGGTTGTGGCTGCCATTTGCCACGCCGGCTCGGTTCTGGTTTCGGCCCAGGTTCTCCAGGGCCGGACGGTGACGTCTTTTATGGCCATCAAGGATGACATGATTAATGCTGGGGCAAACTTCGTTGACCAGGAAGTGGTGCGGGACGGCAACCTCATTACCTCCCGAACCCCCAAGGACCTACCGGCTTTCTGCCGCGAGATGATCAGTGCCTTGGCCGGCAGTTAGCTCAGCAGCTCGAACAGGACAGCGGTCATTCCTGCTGCCACTAAAGGCCCCACTGGGATTCCTTTAAACACAACAGCTCCGATGATGGACCCAAGTACAAGCCCGATGATGATTTCGGGCTTTATTTTTAGCAAGTTAACTCCTTCGGCACCCAGGTAACTGGCCACGGCCCCAACGATCACAGCCAGGATGCCTGGTAGACTTAAGAGGGAAACCTTGATCTGCATGAAGCCGATCTTACCGGTGGCAAAGGGCACCAGAAGGGCCATGATGAGAAAAACTATCCCGATGGCGAGCCCGTGGTGTTCCAGGAAGGCAAAGGGCAGGCGAAAACCAAAGAGGGAAACCAGAAGGACTACTCCCGAGGCGGCCACAACCAAATGGTTCTTGCCGATATACCCCAAGATCAGGACCAGCAGGAGGATAAGTTCTTCTTCTCTCACCTGTATTCCCTCCCCCTGTCTAATAACTATGAGGTGCGGAAAGGAATAATCTCTAGGTCGGAAAAAAGAGGGGGACTTCCCTTGGTGGACTGGAACCAGGCGATTAACGTTATTGTTGAATGGACGCGGAACTACACCTACCCGACTGTGACCCTGGCCGCCCTGGCCGAGGGAGTGGGTCTTCCGGTGCCGGTGGGCGTCTTGCTGGCGTTGGTGGGCACCCTCACCTTGAGCGGAACCGGCGGCGCAAACTTCATCTTGATCATTGTCCTTTTCACTGTGGCCAACACCGCCGGGAACCTGGCTACTTACTCCGCTGCTTCTTCCCTCCACCGACTTCTCCCTCGGTTCACCACTTCCAAGGCTTGGGGCGAAGGGTCAATGTGGGACCGGGCGATGCACTGGGAACGACGTTACGGCGATAAGACCCTGTTCATGGCCATGTTGCTCGGACGGAGCGTCCGTTTTCCCCTTATGGTCGCGGCTGGGTTGGCCCGCCTGGAGCCGCGCCGGTACCTGGCGTGGTGTGGAGTCGGGAACCTGCTTTGGGGCTCCTTCTGGTTGGTGGCCGGTTCCCGATTCGGCGGTACAGCGGCTTGGTTGATGCGGGTGACCGGTTGGGGAAGTAAGGGGCTTTTGGTTCTGGGCGGGATTGCCTTTCTTCTCGTTGCTTACTTGGTGGTACGAAACCGGCGGGGGCACACAAAGGAAAAGGGCCGCGGCGGGTGACCCTGTTGAGGCTGTGGGATGGAGCGAGGGCGGATGCCGACAGCTTGAGAGGTTGTTTACCTTCCGCTTGATACTTGCCCCAAAATCGGTGATGGTGATACCCAGACCCCTTGAGATTACTGGACCTCGATTCTGATAATTTACCCAGACGAGGGGTAGATGAAAAAAGGGATTGCATAAATATGCATTCATCGGTATACTTATGATATAACTTACCCCACCTGTGCTGCCCCGGGGGCACCAGGAACTGCGAAAATCAGGAGCAAGCCGGGTGTCGCAGTCTGCACCAGGGGTGCCAACGAAGGGCCAGGCGCGGGCTTTCTAAGGGGCCATCAGCCAACGAGTTCAAGAAGCGCAGGCGGCAAAGGAGCAGCCGCAGCCCCGTCTGAGCCGGTCAGGTCTGTTTGTGGCTGCGAGTGGGTAGGGCGAGTTGGTGGCTGAGGCCCCGAAGCCGCCGAGGTTCATTACAAACTTACGGTGAGCGTGACGCCGCGAAGGAAGGCTGGCGCCGGTGGGGTATTTTCGTATTAGTGCTCCATGCCGCCACCTGGGGCGGCACCACGAGGCATGAAAATTGAACCCGGTATTCAGCGGCCTGTTGATCGGGTAGGATCATGAGTTGCACGCCCGGGGTGCTCCGGAGCGAGACCGGTTATGCCGCAGGC
>SESX01000181.1 GCA_004367365.1 Candidatus Acetocimmeria pyornia | reverse complement strand
CAGCATTGCCAGAATCCATGATTCCAATCATCGCCATCGTGTTCGGGACCGGGAAAGCTGCTGAAGAAATCGGTATTGGGGCAATCCTGGGGGCACCCTTTATGCTCACTACCCTAGCCCTGGCCATCGCCGGTGTTGCAGCCATAGTCTTCAAGATAGAGGGAAAGCAGAGGAAGTTCATGCTCATTGACAGTTCCGTCATGATGCGGGACCTTAAGTTCTTTTTGATAGTGTACTCGATGGCCTTTCTAGCGACTTTCCTCCCCCAAGGATCTATTAGACTAGTAGTAGCGGTGCTCCTCGTCATTACCTACTTCTTGTATGTTGCCCATACTTTGAAGGGCGGCAGTACCCTGGAGGAAGCCCACCTGAAGCCCCTCTATTTTGCCAGGAAGCAACATGACCCCGCTACTCCCGTAGTCGTACTACAGGTCCTTACCGCCCTGACCGGTATCATCTTCGGGGCACACCTTTTTGTTGACGGGATCGAACACGTAGCAGAGATTCTGCACGTCTCACCCTTTGTACTGTCCATCATCATCGCACCCATTGCCACAGAGTTACCGGAGAAATTCAACAGTGTCATTTGGCTGCGGCAAGGAAAGGATACCCTTGCCTTGGGTAACATTACCGGGGCAATGGTGTTCCAGAGCTCCCTTATCCCGGCTTTAGGCATTGCCTTTACGCCGTGGGCACTCTCTCAGCTTGCTGCCATCAGTGTCATCCTCGCACTGGCCGGGGCAGCGCTTGTATATGTCAACCTGAGGGTACGAAAAGGGCTCCGTCCCACGGCCTTGGTGTTCAACGGCACCCTTTACATGGTGTTTGTGATCCTGGCCCTTACCTTGAGAGATACCCTCTTAGCAGGTTAATTTTCGATTCAACAGGTTGGTTCTGAAAGGATGCAGCACCATGACAAGATTATATGATCTGTCAAAAGTTAAGCTACCCACTGAAGTAGCAGACCTCTTGTCGAGTTGTCCTGGGTACGTAATAGCAGGAAGCATACCCGAGTTGGTGGAACTGGCCTGCCGCGATGCAGACAATGGCTGGCACGAGGTGGCATATGAGATACCGGGCATGGGACGAGTAGTCGAGGCGAGGGTTTGCCGGGTGCGTAACGGCGTCGCAGCAAACTACACAGACCCGTACATGCGCCGCCGAGACCCCGATTGCATGGTGATTGCGGATGACCTACCCACGGACAAACCGCGCTTCAAGGATCGATTCGGTACCGATTTCGCCGGGCTGAGAGAGGAAACCTTCGATTGGCTTAAGAAGCAGGAATTGGCTCTCTACTTCTTCGTAGCCGGAGCGCCCGGTAAAGGCACCGACGCCATGGTCATAGGTCCAGCTAATGCTGGTTTCTTTGCGTTAGGCTTGGCACTTTTGCAGAATATCCTTGATCCAGGTACACTTCCCGAAAACTTTTTTCCGAGGGCTATAGTCTATGTTGCCCCGCCCTTTCGACATACCCACTTCAACGGCAAGCAGGTTGTGGTTCACAATCGGCTTCCAGACCGGTACGAGATGTTCAGCTACAACCTCTACCCCGGACCCAGCGCCAAGAAGGGCGTCTATGGGATGCTCCTGAATCTCGGCGAACAAGAGGGATGGGTAACATTGCACTGCTCGACAGTGAAGGTGGTTACGCCGTACGGCAACAAGGTGACCATCTCCCACGAAGGAGCAAGCGGCGGAGGCAAGAGTGAAATGCTCCAGCACATCCAGCGTGAGAGCGATGGGCGGTTACTACTGGGCCACAACATGGTTACCGGCGAAGACCGCCATCTTGTCTTGCCTCGAGGCTGTGAGCTCCGCCCCGTAACCGACGACATGGCCCTCTGCCATCCGCACCTTCAAAAGGGTAACGGTAGACTGACCGTCATGGACGCCGAGGATGCTTGGTTTATCCGGGTCAACCATATTACTCGCTACGGCACAGACCCACATCTGGAGGAAATCACGTGCCACCCTCCCGAACCATTACTTTTCCTCAATATCGACGCGTCCCCAGGTAGCACAGCCCTGATCTGGGAGCACATAGAAGACGCCCCGGGGCAGCCGTGCCCGAATCCGCGCGTCATTCTTCCCCGTCGCATTGTTCCAGGAGTGGTGAACAAGCCAATCACGGTAGATATCCGCAGTTTTGGCGTCCGGGTACCCCCATGTACTCGTGAACGCCCCACGTATGGTATTATTGGCCTTTTTCACGTGCTGCCCCCGGCACTCGCATGGCTATGGCGTCTTGTGGCCCCGCGTGGTGATGCCAATCCGAGTATCGTTGAGACCGAAGGCATGAGTTCAGAAGGGGTCGGTTCCTACTGGCCCTTCGCTACCGGCCGGCGCGTGGAGCAGGCCAACCTGCTCCTCAAGCAGATCCTCGAAACCCCCAAGGTGCGCTATGTCCTCTGCCCGAACCAGCATATTGGAGCTTGGCACGTGGGCTTTATGCCCCAGTGGATCACACGAGAGTACCTGGCGCGTCGAGGGACAGCATGGTTTACACGTGACGAACTCGTACCTGCGCGCTCTCCTTTGCTGGGTTACGCCCTGCGCGGAATTACCGTAGAGGGACAAGTAATCGACAAATGGTTCCTGCGCGTGGAAAAACAACCAGAAGTAGGTGAAGAAGGTTACGACCGAGGGGCCGCGATTCTCACCGAGTTCTTCATGAAGCAGGTCGTCAAGTTCCTTGAACCTGACCTCTTGCCCCTTGGTAAACAGATTATTGACTGTTGTCTGTCTGGTGGTTCACTTGATGACTATTGTTCTCTCATTGATAGTGAACCAATAGTCAACGACGATTAATTTGGCACACCTAAAGGCCAGACTTAAAGCCCCATGCAGTGAGCAGCCAGTCCGAAAATAATGGTTTCACTTTGGATTTTCATCCTTCACGGTACCGCCCTCCAGGGCGGCACCCCTTATTACTTTCTCTACCCATCCGCGAAACCGAACATCTCAGGAGCAGCCAGTTGGGTCACCTGGTGAGAATTGGTTAGCCTTTCAGACAGGAAATACGGCCTGCTTGATGTAGATTAGCCCAAAAACCAGGAACACAGCTGCGGCTCCGAACTTAACTGCCCGTTCGGGAAGATTCCTCCCCAACAACGTCCCGACAAGCAGTGCTAAGGCGTCAGAAAGTACCATCCCAAAGGTTGAACCGACCCAGACGCCGAAAGGTTGGTATGTAGTCGAGACGGTAATGGTGGCCAGCATGGTCTTGTCGCCCAGTTCGGCGAGGAAAAAAGTCAAGGTTATGGTCAAGAGGGGATGGCTGTACCCTTTACGGTCCTCCGTGTCGTCGAGCTTATCGCCCCGGATGGTCCAGAAGGCAAAAATGATGAAAGCAGCCCCGGCCAAGAAGTTTATGTAAAATAACGGGATTAGAGCAGATACGGCCCCACCGATCAAAACAGAAAGGAAGTGGTTGAAACCGGTAGCGATGGTAATCCCCAAAAGGACAATGGCGGGCCGATACCTGGTGGCCATGGCGAGGGCGATCAACTGCGATTTATCCCCCAGTTCGGCCAGAAAGATGAGCCAACCCGAGACAAGTATTGCTGCTATCATGTAACCAAACCTCCAGGCTTATTTTCAATATCACGACTCAAAGGCCCTTAAGACCATGACAACCGGAAACAAGACGGTACCGATGAAACCAGGATACCGCCAAGATCACCAAAATGAAGACCTTTATTGCCCACGCTCAGGAGCAATAAAGGTCTCGTTTAGCCTTTCGAGGCCGGTAGAGCCAGGTTGCCCAGTATGTTGACTCTACCCTGGAAACTACTCCCCTTTATCGAAGAAGAAGAAACAGTATTTAATATTGTTTAGTGTTTCACCAACAATATAACATAATTTACGTGGTTGACTGGTCAAAGTGGCATACTGCCTGTAGAACCCTTACGGTATCATCCCGGAAAAAGACACCCCAACTTAGTGTTCGTCTTGAATTCACGTATTCCTTCTTCTACAATCTAGAAAATACTCCCCGTCATAGGACAATTATTCTAGGAGTGAGGATGGCGATGATGCTGAAATTGAAAGGGCCTTTTCTAACTGGTCACAAATGACACTCGAGTCCGGAAAATCGTGAAGGGAAAATGCCTTTCCGTTAATGATTACAGATCTTATGGAACAACCTTTTAGAAACGTCTTGAGCCCTTCTCTTAAACCCACTTTGAAGGTGAAGATATCACGTAGGATCATTGGAATCAAAACAATTTGGTTGCGAGGATCGATAACGGTTATTTCTACCTGGTCACCAAACCTTCCCCTGATTTCCCGGTACATTTTGCCAACCTGCTCCATGATCCTTCTTCTTTCCGGGAAAACACGTTCCCCGCGCCAGAGGTTGAAAGCCCCCTCCAGCTTACCACATCATTTACTACCAGTCAGTTGCTCATCGTTTTCCCTGACAAAGATAACCCTGGGCTTCACAGATTTCACCTCCTCCCCAAACTTTAGGCTGGTGTTCAACTTTGACCTATGCCAGAGACTCATAGCCCATGCGCAAGCCTAACCAGGCTCAACCGATACCGTAGTTGCCGGTTAAAGGAAGTACAAATTGGCGTTTCTCCAGGTGATATTGTAAAGGTTAATGGGGTCCAGCAGGTTTTCCATTTTGGCTATCAGGGCCTTTTCCCTGATGGAATGCTCTACTCTTGAAGGATGCAACATCCCTCCACCCTCCAAGGTTGACCCCATATGTAGCTCGCTTCCGTCACCGTGCACATCTCCTCCCCATACCGAGAGCTTGGCCAAGGATTGTAGTGGCCACGACGCAGTTAGCTTTCGTCACCTAACATATCTCTTCCTCCCAGCTTGAGTCAACGTTCACCTTTAACCAACCTCCTGCTCGTGCACGGATTAGTCACGGTTTATCTCAACCCGACGGACCAGCTCTTGGGCTCCCCACTCTGCGCAAGGTTATCCACCCAGAGAGCCATCTTCGGTTCCCTTACGCTACGTTCCATGCCCTTCCTTCGGCTTCCTTCAGGCCCTACTGTTCCAGCGGCGCTCTTACCTATGGATCGTCTTCGCGCTCCCACCTGCCCCATCTACTCTTGGCAGCCTTCGGTAGCAAGGACTTTGCTTTGTTATGCAAGCTCATCCAACTGCCGCTAGCCTCGCCTGGGGTTCGTGGTCCTCGGGCCGGAGGTTTGCCGCCGGCTTCCTTCAGATTCT
>SESX01000180.1 GCA_004367365.1 Candidatus Acetocimmeria pyornia | reverse complement strand
GAAACGGGTGGTTTACGGGGCGGCCGACCCCAAGGCGGGCGCGGCCGGCTCGGTGATCGACCTCCTGCGGGAGGCGCGGTTCAACCACCAGGTGGAGGTCATACCCGGGGTCCTGGAAGCGGAATGCCGGGAGATCGTCCGGCGGTTTTTCAGGGAACTGCGGCAATAAGAATACAGTTAATCAAGTAAACCGGCGCGGAGAGATGGCTGAGTCTGGTTGAAGGCGCTCGACTCGAAATCGAGTAGGCGGCCCAACAGCTGCCTCGTGGGTTCGAATCCCACTCTCTCCGCCATAACACCAAAAGAGAAAGGGGCCTCGAGAGGCCCCTTCAATTATTGCTTCTGAATTTGACCACCCGTAACTTCGGCCTCACGTCTTTTCCTTCTTCTCCGGTGCCAGCAGAAAACGGTCAACCCGATCAGCAGTACCAGGGTTAGGACGACAACGCGCGGCAGGGCGGTCATGTTGATTCCGACAATGTCCTTGGCCCCGATATTCTCGAAAGTGTTATCGGCAGCGGTGTAGCCGAATCCCATAACGTAGATTCCGCCGGCAATTATGGCGGTGAAATGATTATCCTTGACGATGGTTCCCTGTGACGGGCCCTCGATATGGATTCCATCCATGCTGTGGGAGAATTCGTTGCCTATCATGCTATTGGCAAGGTGTAGAAATACTGCCGAACAGTAAAGTCAAAAAGATCCGCAAAAGGTTTACTCCATTCTAGCGTCGCCGGACCGCGAAGGAGGCCTTCGATAGCCTTTTTAGTCAGTTCGCCGATAGCGTTTTGGTGCTGTCCTATTCGAGTAATGGATACCCTGATCTGGATGATCTGGTCCGGCTAATGAAGTACTACAAATCCAGAGTCTCCGTTTTTCAGCGCTCTCACAGCTATCACTTCGGGACACATAGTCAGGCTTCTTCTGAGCGTGTCATGGTCGATGAATACTTGATTGTAGGAGAGTAGTGCATCGTGAGCGCACGGTCGTTTGAGAGATTTGTCAATGGACTTGTAGATTTAAACTTGAATCCGGCAAGTAAAATTGAAAAATCCAGCAATGGTGCGGTTTGCGGCAGCAATGTTGTGCAAAAAACTTAGCAAAATAAGGAGCATCGCTCCTCAATCAAGAATTGGTGAGTTGACAAGTCAAACCAATTTTGGAGGAGGATGTTCCCTTGACCATGATATCACACGACATCCGCCGGGTGGCGGCTTTCGCCCGGGAGCGGGGGATCACCACGATCATCGACAACACCTTTGCCACCTTACCGAAGAGCAATTCTTTTCGCGGGCCCGACAGCAGAAACGGGTTATGGAACGCCGCCAAGCCAGGGAACGGGCGCGACTGGAAAAACTGGCCCGGAAAACCGATTTGCCTGTGACTTTTGATAACCAAACCATCACCGCGTTCGGCGGATTCGGTATGCTGGAGGCATTCAAGCAGGTCATCGGTTTTACGCAGTTGGTGCAAAGACATCTGCAGGTACACCGCCACCATAACTGTCAATATACCGCCACCCAACTGATTGACATTGTCACTGACGCGATGGTTTTCGGACTTTCCCGCCTGGACCACTGGACCATCTTAATGCTCTCAAAACGGACCCGGGATACAAGCTTCTCAAGGAGCTGGACCGGCCACCGGATGAGCGGACCGTGCGCCATTTGCTGGGCAAGTTCGGTCCCGACGAGGTTGATGCCTTACGCCGGATAGACCAGGCGCTCCTGGGACTCAAAGCGCTTATGGAGCAGCCCGAACAGCCTGGCTGGACTTTGACGATACCGTAATCACCTTGTTTGGCAGCCAGGAAGGAGCCGTTGCGGGTTACAACCCCCGCTACCGCAGGCGCCCCTCCCACAAAATCAAGGTGGCCTTCCTCGCGGGCACCACCGAACTGGTCAATGCCGGGCTTTACGACGGCAAGACGGCCAGCAACGGACAATTTATGGGTTTTCTCTAAGATACTTTGGCCCGGATCAGTGCACGGATATCGGTCGTCGGCGTTCGCTTGGACAAAGGATTCTTTGAAAAAGAATTTCAACTACCTGGAAGATCAAAACCTGTATTACGTGTGCCAAGCGCCATTGAAGTATCCGGAAAATGATTGACTATATTAATCAGGAGGAACTCTGGTGTCCGTTGGACGATACCTATGTCGCCGCATATTTCGACAAATGTTTACCCTATGCTACTGTTTTCCATAATGTTTATAATATTTGTAACAAATTAATTCAAAGGAGTGAATGTCTGATAACCCGAAGAAAATCACGTTTATGTTGGTGTTTGTTTTGTTGGTGAGTCTTGTGCCGATTGCTGCGTTTCGCTGAAACTTTTTCAAATAATCTCTAGGAGGTGATCCATGTGAAAGGTACTGTTAAGGTTGGAATAACTCTTGTAATAGTTATTCTGCTTATGCTTGGGCTTACTAGTTTAGCTTTTGCTTGGTCTACAGGATATCTTGGTGTTTCAAACTATGCACAATGCGGTTATGAAGATAGGGCCGGAAGACAATATGTAACCAATCTTCATAACGAAATTAAGTCGTGGACAAGCAACTCCTACATAAAAACGGATAATAACGCTTGGGCAAAACACATGATCGTTAGTCAATCAGGCGGTGATGGCACGGCTGATTCCGTAAACTTTTTTGCCTGGTCAGGTCATGGACTTACGACCACGAACTATCAAACAGCGCATCCAAACAGCGCGAATGGGACGCTACTAAACCATGGAACTTATGGTGAATTAATTAGTGACTATAATGCGCGCACGTTTGAAATTGAGTGGGGTCCGGACAAGATGAGATGGGCAACTATGTATACTTGTAGATTTGGTTCTTGGTCAAATACCACCAAACAAAATTACTATAAAAAAATGTTTAAAGGGCTACGGCTATTGATGGCTTTTGATACTGTGATGTACCTGGATTCCCGTGAGGGAACTGAATATGGCAAGCGACTTACTAATGGTCAATATATCCGAACAGCTTTTGTTGATGCGGCTAAAATTTATCAGAAAAATCATGGGTTTACGGTTAAAACAGCCGTTGGAGGCTGGAACAGTGCATGGAATGACACTCGTTATTCATCAACGAGTAGAGCGCCAAATTGGAGTGATTCAAGTTTCACGCGACAAGTAACAACTGTTTCCTGAATCGGTTTTTGTTTGAAAGAATAAGCGAGGAGTGATAAGTCTTGCGGAGTATGACATACCGGACAGTTTTGAGTATGGCCGTAGTGATGACGGCGGTGTTTGCGTTGGCGTCATGTGTCTCGGGCATTACCCCTTTGAAGATCGCTCCTTCAGGACAGCATATTCCGGAAAGGGTGGATTTCTTATATTATGATGACAGTGTGAAGGTTACATTTAAGCAACAGTCGGCGAACATTTACAAGTATGAGGGAAAGAGACTGACAGAAAACGATGCGGTTCGACTTTTTCAAAATGCAGGTGGTGTAGCATTGGAAGGGGACTTGCTCGTCGTATCAGAGCAAGACAGGATTTCAATCGAGGGCGATGGAGAATACTTCTTTCTGGAAAGGGATACGGGAAGGTTTTGTTACTCTAAGCGGGATAAAGTTTACTCCCCATACATTGATGGGAATCCCGCAAACGGGGTTAAGGTTTTGGTAGGAGAAGAGAGGGCCAGAGAGTTAGCTGAGTCCTTCTTGCTGGCAAATGATCTTCTCCCCAGTGATTTCCATTTTAGCAAAGCTTCTACCAATTATGTGGAAACGGAAGGAATTACTATACCAACAAACATTACGGTTTTCTTTAACCGCAGGGTAGAAGAACGTAATGTCTATGGTGTTTCCCGGATTGTTGTCACGGTGGGTCACCAAGGAGAAATCGAAGAGGTTCTGAAGTTGCACAACGATATTGTACCTTTCAGGACTGTAAATCTACGGCCGATAACTGATGCCTTCGAGGATGTTAAGCAGAGGCGGGCGTCAATAACCTTCGATGGGCCAATCGGCAACGCGCACGTAACAAGGGTTGAGTTGGCGTACTACGAAGATTCTGTTCCCCTGGAGGAACAACCTTACATGCAGCCCATATATGTCTTTTGGGGAGTAGTTGAAGATCATGAACAACTGGGTGAGGTTTGGAATGCGATAGTGCCCGCCATAGATTACCACAAACATTAGCAGTTTAGGTATTGCGATGGTCGGCCCATGTGGGCGCCCGAAATTAGGGACTAGTCATGTGCTCGTACTGTCTAAACGGCTTTGGGATTCCTTGCCAGAAGATGGTGCGCAAGGTGAGCCAATAGTTAACTAGTGATGGGGTCAGACCTCAAAACTTCAAGGTTCCAACCAGCGATCGCAGTCCCCGGTTTTAAAATATGATTTTTGAAGTTTTTGAGGTCTAACCCCGTTAACGGTTAATAAGCCTGCCGGTACAGCTCCACCAGTTCCGCAACCAGCGGCTGGCGGGGGTTGGTGATCGTGGTCTGGTCTTCATACGCCTTTTCGGCCAGAAGGGGCAGCCGGGCTTCGAACTCCTCCCGCGGAACCCCGCAGTCGGCGATGGTTAGCGGCATGCCTAACTGTCGCATCAGGTTGCGTACCGCTTCCACCAGGCCGGCCACGCCCGCTTCGGGGGTGTCCGCCGCCAGGTTTAGATGCCGGGCGACCTGTTGGTACCGCTCCGCGGCCCGGAATTGCTCATAATTGGGGTAACCGGTGTATTTGGTAGGCACCTGCGCGTTGTAGGTGATCACGTGGGGCATCAGCACGGCGATGGCCCGGCCGTGGGGAATGCCGAACTCGCCCCCGAGCTTGTGAGCCAAGCTATGGTTGATCCCCAGGAAGGCGTTGGTGAAGGCCATGCCGGCGATGGTGGCCGCATTGTGCATCTTTTCCCGGGCCTCGCGGTCTTCCGGCCGGCGGTAGGCCCGGGGCAGGTATCCAAACACCAGTGCAATGGCTTTCAGTGCCAGCGGGTTGGTGTAGTCGGAGGTGCGTACCGATACGTAGGCCTCCAGGGCGTGTAAGAAAGGGGTCTGACCCCTTTCTTATAAAGAGGCCGGAGGCGGGCCGGTCACGGCCGGCTTTCGGCGATGAGGTTTGTGATTGAGCGGTGAACCACGTGCCCGATCTGGCGGTGCACGCCGGGTACATGCGCAAGGCGCTTTTGGAGGCCGAAAAGGCCCGCCGGCTGGGCGAAGTGCCGGTCGGTGCTGTGGTGGT
>SESX01000018.1 GCA_004367365.1 Candidatus Acetocimmeria pyornia | reverse complement strand
AGTTCTTGACCTGGTTTACGGCCCGCTGGCGTTCCTTGGGTTTCAGGGCGTTCAGGTTCAGTTTTTGCGAAAAGAGAGCCGGCTGGCACCCGTAGGCCACCACCAGGTGGCTAGATTCCAGGACCTTCGCTGCCTCTGCCCGGACCTTGATGTCCTTGATCCACCCAACTTCAATGGCTGTAAAGAAAGAATCCTCTGCGATCTTCCGGATGGTCTCAACTATCGGCCCCGTACCCAGGGTACACTGGGGAAACGCTTTAAAGTGGACAGTTCCAACATGCATAAACTCATAAATAGAGTTCTGCATTCAGTCTCTCCCCTTTTTTCAGGATGGTCCAAGCCTGGGGCTACGCTTAGGTGCCGACCCTACCTAGGATTTCCCATCGGCACTGCCAGAAAGACCTGTGCCCGCCAACTGGAGCTGGGCCACATACAGCCCTACCCGGGCGGTATCTTCCAAAAGGTCTGCACGGTAGAAGGCTGTCTGCACATCAGGCCCGACCGTGATAATCCCGTGCCTTGCCATCAAGGCCGCTACGACTGACTGATCCTCAAATACTTCCATCACGTACTCGGCAAGCTCCCGGGAACCTGGCGGGGCAAAGGGCACGATGGGTATCGTTTTCAAGCCAGCTTCAGCAGCAGCGGTAACAACAGGGAGTTCTCTTCCCAGCACCGCGAAGGAAGTGGCGTAAGGCGGATGGAGGTGAAACACCGCCATCACCTCATCCCGGGCGCGGTAAAGGCCGAGGTGAAATCGAACCTCTTTTGATGGCTTGCCACCTTCCAGGACATTACCTTCCATGTCCAGCAGGACATAGTCACTGGGTTCGGCATCCCCCAGGGAAACCCCAGTTCTCTTGACGAGCACCAGGTCAGTTCCCGGTACACGACCACTGATATTGCCGCTGGTTGCCGGGACCAGGCCTCTCTTGAAGGCCTTTCGGCCCACTTCAGCCAGCTCACTCCTGAGCTGAGCTATTTTGTCCTTTTCCTTCATGTTCAACCTTCTTTCCGGCAAAGTCCACGTGGGCCTGGTAGCAGTCCTGGCGCGCAGTTCCTCCGCGCGTGCCGGCCTTAGGGAGCTTTACAAACTGCCTAGCCAGGGACTGCCACCGACCTCCGTGTTTAAGCTGGGAAATCTTACGTGATCCCTAGTGGCCCTTCCACATTAAGCGCGTTCTGGGAAGTCCCGGTTCTTGACCACAAAGTCAAACTTCTTAACTTCATTAACAAAGTCAGCAAGATGCTGGGCTTCCTTCTCAAACAAAGCCCGGCCTTTTTCGGGGGTTCCCCGGAAGGGGTTTCCGATGGTAGCACTGTCAGAGTATTCGTGGTGTTCCATGGGCACGACGATGTTTTCCGAACCTTGGAAGATCACCGTTGCGGTACCGTCCTTCTTGCTGAAGGCAGGTCCCATCCACCGGGGAGCATGGGCAGTGTCTTTGACGGCCCGCTCCATCTTTACGAGCTTCTCATTGTAGGCCATAACCTGGGCCGTCTCCATCTCGCCGGCATGCCAGCCCGGGGTTTCCTCGGGAGGACCTTCCAGGATACCCTTGACAACATCACATTCCCTTTCAGTGGGCGTCTTGTACCAGGCCACGAAACACCCGGTCTTGTAACGAAGCTGTCTGAGGAGTTCATCGATTGGTTTTACGTTTGAGCCGTGATGGGATACAAAGACCAGCTTGTTGGCCCCGTGGAAGATCAGGCTGCGGGCAATATCATGGAGCACCCGCCGGAAGGTCTCGGCCGCCAGGGTAATGGTCCCAGCGCCTTCTCCTACCCGTCCCATGTGATGGGGTGAGTATCCGAAGGGCATGAGGGGGGTATACGGCACATCTGCCTTGCGTGCCGCCAGTTCAGTTACACTGATGGTGGTGATACTATCTGTTCCAAGGGGAACATGGGCACCGTGCTTCTCACAACTACCAATAGGAATAAGGACAGTATCCGTTTTCTCAAACCACTCCTGGGCATCGACGTAAGCCATTTCGAGCAGGTTGTATACTTTTTCTTCTGCCACAGAACTTACCTCCTTGTCAGTTAACACTTTCTTTCGTCCAGCCGCCCTGAACGCGGCTCGACTTTATGTCTGACCGGTGAGGAGTTACACGGTGATGGCGCCTTCACACCGGAACCCTACCGCTTCAGCCATCAGAGCCTCATAACTGGTGGTTTAAGGGGGTGGTCCACAGGATTCACCCAGCACCAGTTTTGTCGGTAGATAAAAGGGGGTCTTAACATTTTTCTCGTGAAGCAAGTCAACTACCATCTGGACAGCAGCACGCCCGATCTCGTAAGTGGGTATATCCACACTGGTCAACCTGATATAGCTGTAATCTAGCATTTCAATCCGGTCAAACCCTACGATGGACACATCGTCCGGCACCCTTAAGCCTCGATCCAGGCAGCCTCGAACAGCTCCCAAGCCTTCAAGATCATTTACGGTAACAATGGCTGTTGGTGGGTCTGAAAGAGACAACAGGCGGTTGGCTCCTTCGTACCCACTCTTGGCCGTAAAATCCCCTTCCACCACATACTCAGGGCGGGGGTTAATACCCGCTTCTTCAAGGGCTTTCCTGTACCCCTCAAGACGGTCGATACTCGTGGTCGAGGTTTGCATCCCGGTAATTATTGCTATCCTCTGGTGCCCTAGACGTAAAAGATAATCTGTCGCTTCCCTGGCAGCCTTCACGTTATCGACCCTGATGGAGGGAAAATTAACACCGTGCCGCCCGATCAAGACAATCTTGGTAGGTCCTGACTTGTCCACAAATAACTGTGGCGGTAAATTAATACTACCGCCACCAGCGATAATGATTCCTTCCACGCGTTTTTCACGTAACAATTCGAGATACCGGTAGGCCTTTTTGGCCACCCGGTCTGTATTTCCCATGATGGTCGCGTAACCCAACTCGTGGGCCGCAGCCTCGGCGCCCCTGGCAATTCCGTAATAGTAGGGGTTGGTAATATCGGGGACCATTAAACCGATAATTGAGGTTCTCCCGGTGATGAGATGACGGGCCCAGGCATTTGGATAGTACCCCAATTCCTTGATGGCCGCCTCAATTTTTGCCCTTGTTTCCGTATTTACCGGGTGGTCACTGTTGTTGAGCACACGGGAAACAGTGGTGACAGAAACTCCTGCTTTCTTTGCCACATCCCTAATCGTAACCACAGCCCCGTCTCCCCCTACGGAAAACGTTTCCCATAACGTTATTTTAATGATAGCACCGGCGTGTGTGAATGTCAACCCCTTTTTCTTCGTGGTCGAGGCCACGCCAAGCTATGTACTTTTGCCTACCGCTTTATGCACTTCCATGATACCAAAAACACCAGACTTATTAAGCTGTTAAAGCGATAAATAATGTACCGGCTTATAAGGCTGGATTTTAGATGCTCTTAATATTGAGGTTAGGGGACATATATGGTATAATTTGCCACCAAGGTCCTCCTAAGTTTTGGTTTGCAGGTACCCCAAGAAAGATAGGAACTACTTGCTGCACTAATACATCTAGGGATATCCGGCATCAAACGGAAGGAACCTAACCCTCCAGGCTCTTACAGGCCAAGCGCAGGGCGGCCTCAGGGTATTTCCCGGAAAGCACCCCAACTGAGGCCAGAATGTAATCCCGGTCAACCAGGATCCCGGCATCCCGGGGCGGCCAGAGCCTGTCACCAGGCTGTCTTTCAACCAGGCTCTTCAGGATTTCAGGCCCCGCCGGGAGCCTGGTCAGTGCCCCCCCAGTACCGATTACCCACCTGACCCGGGTCAGGTCCTTCCCTTCGGCAACCGTGTTGCGCCCGGTAGGACCAAAAACGTACTTCCACCGGCCCACGTGGCGTTCCACGGCCCGAAAACAGGCTTCACGGGTCAGCCTGGTAATGACGGCCACTTCTTTCTCAGTGCGAGGTAGGACCTCTCGCTTCCTGAGGTAAGGCCGGAAATCGAATCCCAACTCCTCCTGAAGCCTGACAGGTCCAATGAGGTCAACCACGTTCCCGGCGTTGACGTACACCCCCAGGTCTCCCTCCACCGTTCGCTTGCTCAACGGCTCCGGTGCCAGGAGGCGGCAAGCCACTTCTTCCGACCCCTCGGTTACCGAGTGGACGTCGGTGGTGGCACCACCCACATCCAGAACCATCAGGTCACCAAGTTGGCGGTAGACCAGCTCCGCCGCCTTCATTACCGCCCCGGGGGTTGGGATGATGGAACCATTAACCAGGCGGCGGATTTGATTCATCCCGGGAGCCTTGACAATATGTTCTTCAAAAACCCGCTGGATGACCCGCTTGGCCGGATCCACGTTCAATTCATCAATGCGGGGATAGACGTTTTCCACCGGGACCACGGTTAATCCTTTCTGCCGCAAGATCTTTTCAACCTCACGGCGCGCGGTAATATTACCCGCAAAAATTATGGGTGGCTTGGCCTTGCCAAAATCCACCTCAGCGAGCCGCCGCGCGTTCTCGACGATGGTCGTCTTTTCTCCGTAGTCAACCCCCCCGGCCAGAAGGATGATGTTGGGGGCAATATCCGCCACCTGGTCCAGCTCATCGCCGGTAAGCATGCCAGCCGTAACCAGCTTGATCACCGCCCCTGCCCCAAGGGCCGCCTCCCGCGCCGCCCGGACGGTCATCTCGTAAACCAGGCCGTGCACAGTCATTCTCAGTCCCCCGGCAGCACTGGAAGAGGCCATCATCTCGTCCCATTCCAGGGGCCCGCGCGCCCCGAGCTTGGTGCCCAGGTCTGAAAGGGCATTCTGCAAGCCAATGTTGACATCCCCGGCTTCCACCGTCGTCGGAGCAATACCCTGTCCCAAGAATTCGGGCTTTCCACGACCGGCCAGGCCGGCAAAAGCGCTAACCAGGGTGGTGGTACTCCCGATCTCGGCCACCAGGGTTTGCAGCTTCACCCCTAACCCTCCCCGCGGTCACGCAGCTTATTAACCAGGAAGCTGGCCACTTCGATCCCCCTGGCTCCCCGGCCGAAACCGGCATCCATCCCCACTTCCCGGGCAATTTCATCGGAAACCTGGGTCCCGCCAGCCACGAGAATGAAACGGTCTCGCACCCCTTTCTCAAGGCACAAGTTGTGCAGGCGTTTCATGTTCTGCCGGTGGACGTCCCCGTGGGTAATGATGGTACTGATGAGGATTGCGTCAGCTCCGGCTTCAATGGCGGCATCAACCACCTTCTCCACCGGGACAGAGGTCCCAAGGTAGATGCACTTGATACCGAATTTCTCCAGGCCACCGTGTTTAATATCGATAATCTCCCGCATGCCCACCGAGTGTTCATCTTCTCCCACCGTGGCCGCCACCACCGTAATCCCTTTCCTCCTGGCTTCCCGGCTGATCTCCTCTTCTGAAAGAAGGGCCGGGACATCGGGAATGGCCAGTTCCTCCGGATCGATGTCAATCCTGGTCTTCCCCTTGACTTCCACCAGGGTTCCTTCCACAGGGTGCATGACCCGGCTGTGGATGACCTCCGGGTTCTCCAACCCCAGGCGGGAAGCCAGGGCCAGGGCCGCATGTTCGGCCCGCACCTTATCCACCGGGTAAAAAACAGTGAGGCTGACGACCCCATCGGCATACCACTCCACCTCCGGCCGCAGGACCCCTTTCCGCCGGGGCTCTATGGTTTCCCCCAGCCTCACGTGCACATTGTCTTCTTCGTCCAGTTCATCGATGTAGATGATCTTTTCTGGGCTGCAGAGGGTACAGCCCCCGATGAGGTCACACGGTTTATCGGTCCCTGGTGGCAAGGCATTGTAGCCGAAGTGGTAACAAACCGGGGCCATGTAGTCGGCATCCCGCGGAACGACTGTCTCCGCCCCAACACCACCGTCCTTCTCGCGCACGATACCGTCCCCTACCCGTTGGGGATACAGGCCGGAATCAACAAAAAAGCCCCTGGAAAGGGCGGTAAAATACCCGCCCACCTCCAGAATCTCCTCCAGGAAGAGGACGGCCCGTTCAGCTAGTTCGCGGACCTTTTCCCTCAAGGGTCCGTCCTCCTTCAGCCTCACCATCTCCGTGAGCCCATCCATGCCGAGCAGGGCCTGCTTGGCGGTCTCAACGGCGGCCACGCTGTTGTAGTGCCAGGGAATGTTCCGGCCTTCATCTGGGGTAATGGTGCTTTGAATGTCAGCCGAAGTGAGCCGTGAGATGAGTACATTTAGAACATGGGTTACCGTGGCTTCCCGCAGGTCGGATTCAATGTACCGGGTGTTCATCTGGGCCCTCATTTTATACTTGTCGAACAACCAGCGCAGTGCCACCGCATAGGGCAGGTCAATCCGGATGCAGGGCGCCGGCGGAGCAGTCGGGGGAACGGTGGAGAGGGCGATGAGCTCGGGGGGCATCCCCACCTTCTCCGAGTACAAGCAGTTAATTGCGTGCTGAACAAGGAGTTCGGGCATTACCTTCCAGGCCTCCCGGGCAGTGGCATTGGCATTGTGGGCCCCGTCGATCTGCAGCATACCTACCGAGGTCATAATTTTCTTGGCCACCGCCGCGTCAATGAAGGACCGGATCATGTTGATGTTCCGGTAGAGGACATTGTACTGGGGGTCCTGGTGAGCCCCGTTAACCCCCTCCTCGGCAAAAAGAACGGCGATTTCCGGGCCGGCCACCCCGCTGACATAGGAGTGCAAGTTGATGGGTCTCCCCACCTCGTCCTCGATGAGGTCCAAGGCCTTGCGGGTGGCCCGGATTTGTTTCCGGGTAATAGGAACCCCACCGACCCCCTCCGGCGTACCTTCAATCAAACCGTCGAAGTGACTCTGGCCGGTGGTTCGGATGACCATGATATGGTCGGCCCCGTGCCATGCCACCATGCGCATGCGCCTGA
Organism: Candidatus Acetocimmeria pyornia; assembly: GCA_004367365.1. Taxonomy (GTDB): domain Bacteria; phylum Bacillota; class Sulfobacillia; order UBA3575; family UBA3575; genus Acetocimmeria; species Acetocimmeria pyornia. The sequence goes on along the minus strand of SESX01000018.1, from coordinate 15,556 downwards.
GGTCATCTTCGAAACGGCCGGAAGCAATCTCCGAGGTAATGATGCAGCCTGGTTGAGGGTCGATGCCGCCAAAATACTTGGCTGCCGGGAGGGGAATAGACCGGTTGGGGTCGAGGGAGGCCGATACCTGGCTGTACCGGAAGGGGCCGTTCTGCCCGTCCCGGACGGGCTGGCGCCAGGTCCAGCCGTACCGGCGGGGCCGGTAATGCTCAAGACCTTTCAGGATCTCCTCCAGGTCAAGCTTTCTGTCGGGAGAGAGCCTGGTTTGCTCTGTTAATGCCCCTGTTTTCAATTTCTGTTCACCTCTCGGGCAGAAAATACTGCCTCCACTGTTTCCCAGTCCTCGCCCCGGGCCAGGCGCAGCCCTGCTTCCCGTACATCCAGGCTTTTTTCCAGGGCCAGGACCCAGACCACGTGACCAGCCCCTTTACCCAGGAGGCCTTTCTCCATGCACCGGTCGGTGATGGCCCTGGCCTCAAGGCTGGAAAACCCCATCCTGAGCAGGACCGAACGCTCAATGGAAGGGGAAGTGTGGTACCTGGCCAAATCCAGCAAAGGGTTGACAACCTTTTCGGCGGTCTTCCAGAAGGTCTTTTTCAATTCCTCGTCGCTGAGGTGGGCCAGGTGCTTCCTGCGAACCTGGTAATCATCGGGTCGCCCCACGGGTTTCACCTCCGTTTTTCCGTCCCGCCCGCAGGTTAGATACCCTTTGCCTCTTGACACCATCTATCTCCAACGTGGGCCCTTTTGTTCTGGAGGGCCACAGGCCTGCCGCGGTCCTCTACTTGGCGCCTGGTTCATGGTTTGCGGGGCTGCCCGCGCACCGGCTCCTTGAGACCCATGTAGTCCAGTACCGCCCGGGGGACGGGAAGGTCCGCCATGGTAACCAAGCCTGGCCCAGCGCTGATTACCAGCGGGATCATGTTCACCGCCAGGGCAATGGTACCCGTACCCCCTGGGATCTCCGGTTGTATGCGGAGGTTAATGGAGGGCGTACCCTCGATCCGGATAAAGTCCCCGGTTTCGACCCCCTCGGTGCCCGGAAGAACCTGTTGGGGGTGTTCTAACACGATTGCTTCCCTCCCATTGACGTAGGCCCGGGCGGTATGCCGGCACCCGGCCACCTCCCCCGGTGCGACGTTGACATAGGGGGTCCGGCGGTAGGTTTTGGAGATAATCGGTTCACGCTCTTGGTCAATGCGCTCGATCCTCCAGCCCAAGGCCTTAGCAATGAGGTGTATAGACTGGGGGAACCCAATGTGCCCGACCACCGTTCCTTCCACAAGTCCCTTCCTGAAATCTTGGGGAGTGGTACCGACCCCCTGGGTACGCATCACCGTTGGTCCAAAGGGAGAAAGGTCGTTCACCCGCAGCGCGTGAATCCTTTTGACCTCAAGGCAGGCCCCCGTCAGGGCAATGATCAGGGTATCCAGCACAAAACCGGGGTTGATGCCTGTTCCCAGCACTGTATAACCTTGAGCCCGGGCCAAGCGGTCGAGCTCCCTGGCCCGGTCCGGGTCTTCGACCCAGGGATAGGCCATCTCCTCTCCGATGCTGATGACATTGGCCCCGGCCTCCAGCGACCGGCGGACCTGGGGCAAAAGGTCCCGGAGAAAGGAAGTAGTGGCGATGATCACCAGGTCAGCGCCTGCCCTGTCCAGGACTTCTTCGGGAACATTGGAAACCCGGACCCCTGTAGGCCGGCCGCTACCCACAACCTCGCCCAGGTCACGTCCTGCCTTCTCCGGGCTGGTATCGAGGGCACCAACCACCTCAACCCCGGTTCTTCCCAGCAGTGCCCGGGCTATCCCCTGTCCCATGGCCCCCAGACCCCAGAGAACCACCCTGGTAGCCGACACCATCACCCCCTCTCCTCAGTCCCGGGCTGCGCGGGACTTTTCCATTCTTGTTAATTTCTTCAAGACCCGGTATACAAAGGCCCCCTCGGTCTTGGTCTCGGCTGCCAGGAAGGCGATATCTTCCGCTAGAAGTTCACCCGGACAGTCAGTGTCGGCAGCCGCCTTCATGATGTATGACTCCCTCAAGGCATCAAGGTCAAGGTCCACATGTTGAACCTGGTGGGGTGAATCCGGGATCACGATGCACTGGCCGGGAACACCATCACGCGGGTCTCCCCGGCGGATTTCGATCCCTTTCTCGCGGGCGAAGGTCAGTTGGGCGGTTGGATGCTTTCCGGCCCCTGTATACTCTGTTTCCTGGACCACCAGGATCTGGTCTGAATCCATCTCCCGGGCCAGGGAAACGGCTGCCGCTAGTGAAGTATTCCCCGCCGGCCCGCGTTCCAATCCTTCTAGTTGGGCTAGCATTTCAGTGACATAAAAGACTTCCCCCTGGGTGACGGTCACGTACCGGTCCATGTAGCGCAGCGGTCGTGCCGCGTTTCTCGGCACATCGGTCCGGTCGGGCCAGGTGGCAAAGGGGATCCCGAAGCCGGTGTGCCCAGTGGTAAAGGACTTGCGGTTGAAGTCCAGGTCACTGGCCATGTGCAGTCCCGAAAGGTCAACACTCGCCCCGATGATCTCGGTCTCCGTGCACCCACCTTGCGCCAGGCCCCGCGCCGTGCCGGTCACGTTCCCGCCCCCGGCGTGGGTGATGACCACCGCGTCCGGGGCACGCCCTTCCCGTGCCATGAGTTCCTCAGCAATTTCAAAACCCAAGGTCTCAATGCCCGCGATGGCAAAGGGGGTATACAGGGAAGCATTGAAAAAACCCGTCTCTTCCAGCAGCACCAGGAAAACGTAGAAGAGCTCCGGCCCAACACTCAGCTGCACCACCTCGGCCCCGAAGGCCTCGCATTTTCGGCCTTTTTCCAGGATCTCCGGCTGTCCCACCCCCCGGCTGTCAAACACCTCCTGGACCACAATGCAGTCCAGGGAACGCATGGCCGCCTGGGAAGCTACTGCCGCCCCGTAATTCCCGCTGGTGGCGGCAATTACCCCCTTGTAACCCTGCCGGGCCGCATGGTAAACAGAAACAGCCGCCCGCCTGGCCTTAAAACTCCCGGAAGGGTTCACTGCTTCGTCCTTGACAAAGATCCGGGCACCCTTTCCAGGTGGGGATATCCTCCGCACCAGTTCTGTGATGTTATTCAGCTCAATGAGCGGGGTTCGACCAACACCGGCCTCCCGCTGGATCCGGCGGATCTCGTCCAGGCTGTAACCGGTTTCCACCATCAGGCCCTCGTAATCGAAGGCCAGGGTACCCCTCTCGAAACGGCTGTAATCGATCCCGACCGCCTTCTTGACGATCTCCCCTTTCCTCTCCATAACCTCATGGTACCCCGGACCCTTCTCCATGGCTTCGCGGTGGGCCTGACCTTGCCCCATGCTTTTTACCGCCTTCAACATTCCCCACCACCCTTCAAGAACCCGCGGACTTCGGGCCCCACCTCCAGAAGTTCCGGCACCGGCCTGCCGAAATCATGTTCGTAAGGGGGGTTGACGGCCACCAACCGACCGGTAACCTCACGTCCAATCACTGTTCTAATGGCAACCTCGTCCCCCACCTCGGCGTGGGTAAGGAGAAAACCTTTTTGGCGAAGTTCCAGGGGTACCTCCTGAGTTTCCGGCGGCACCTGGGGAGCCCGGGCTCCGGGTTCTAAGACCACCCGGTGGATCTGTACCCAGGTACCCCGGCGTACCTTTTCACCCATTTCCAAACACCCCCTCCTCCCAGTTGTGCCCAATGTTTTGGTCGAATATTAATATCCAACAGCCGTGTAAATAAATGCGTCCCGCGGTCCTCCCGTCCGGAAAAAGGAATTTGGGGTGAGACGTGGAAGATAACCCCTCGAGGTTGCTCCTCGACACCAGGCACTTCCCGGTCTCGAAGGGAGGCTTTCGTGTGACCGGCAAGAAAGAAAAGCTCAAGGTAGTCCTTTTGGGCCCCTACAAGGAAAAACACCGTAGGCCCATTCTAGAGGTAACACCCCAGGTCGAAGTGGTCATCTGTGCTGACCCGGACGAGGCCCTGCCCGAAATGGAAGAAACCGAGATCCTTGTCTGCCAGGGTCACCACTTCAGGCCAGACCTCTACCGGGCATCTTCACGGCTGAAATGGATCCACGCCTTAACCGCTGGGGTGGAGAACATCCTCACCCCGGAGGTCAAGGACAGTCCTGTAATTGTTACCCATTCGGCGGGAATTCACGCTGTTCCCATTGCCGAGCACATCATGACCTTCATCCTCTCCTTTGTCCGCAGGTTCAACGTCTATTTCCGGCAGCAGGTCCAATCACGCTGGAACCAGATCCGCCTCGACGAACTAGCCGGAAAGACGGTGGGAATCCTGGGCATGGGGTACGTAGGCCGGGCCCTTGCCAAGCGGGCTAAAGCCTTCGAAATGAAGGTTGTGGCTCTCCGTCGCCACCCGGAAAAACCGGACGACGTCGACGAGGTTTTCCCCCCGGAAGGTCTGAACCAGGTCCTGGAGGCGGCTGATTTTGTCGTGGTCTGTCTCCCCCTCACCCCTGAAACCAGGGGTCTCCTGGGGGAGAAGGAGTTCCGGGCCATGAAAAAATCTGCCTACCTGGTCAATATCGCCAGGGGGCAGATCGTGGACGAGAAAGCCCTGGTGCGGGCCCTCCAGGAAGGTTGGATCGCCGGGGCCGGCCTGGACGTTTTCGCCGAGGAACCCCTTCCACCGGAGAGCCCCCTCTGGCGCCTGGAAAACGTCATCATCACCCCGCACCAGGCTGGGGGAACACCTTATTTTAACCAGCGGGGAATCAACCTTTTCGCCGAAAACCTGAAACGTTTTCTCCAGGGGGAGAAGCTTGTCAATCTCGTCGACAAAGACCTTGGGTACTGACGATACCACGCCACCGGGAAGCACCCCGGGGCTTGGTAACACCCTTTTCCTTACCCTGGGTACCCGTGCGGACCGCTCTTTTTCAATCCACTTCCTCTTCAGACCTAACATTACAAAAAGCCCCGGACCGCGGCCCCACCAGGAGGCCGCTGCCCTTTTCAACTGAAGAAAGACCCTAAAAGGCTACAGGGCCAAGGGCGTGGGTCTCTAATATAATGGAACTGAAAACTTCTTGAAAGGGAGTTCAGCCCATGAGGGTCGGGCTCGACGTGAATCCCCTCGAGACCCATAAATCCCGTGGTATTGGTCACTATGTTGCCAACCTCCTCAAGTCCCTGAAAGACATCGAGGCGCCCGTTGATTTCTTCCTCTATTACGCCGACTGGAAAGGCGAGCCCACAAGCCAGGGTAACCCCCGCTTCCGGTTCCGCCGGGTGGAAAGGGGGGCGAGATCCCTTTCCCACTTCACCGCAAAAGACAGCCTTGACGTCCTGCACCTTACGGATTACCACTTCCCCCTGGCTGCAGTGCAAGAGCTTCTTTCGTCCCCTTTCTCCTCGGTGCGGCTCATAACCACAGTTTTTGACCTTAACCCGTACCATAACCCAAACAAGTCCCCTCGCGAAGTGGCCTTAATGGAGTCCAACCTCAAGCCCTTGATGGACCGGCTGGACCGGATCATCGTCCTCTCCGAAAACGGAAAGAAAGACCTGGTTCACTTCTGGAAGGTTAGGGCCGAAAAGGTTATCCCCATCCCCCTGGGCGTGGACCCGGCCCGCTTTTCCTGCCCTCTTCGTCGAGGGGAGGTCGACCGGGCCAGGAGGCAGTACGGCATCACAAGCAAGTACATTCTGTACGTCGGTGGGATCGACTGGAACAAGAATCTTGTAACCCTGCTTGAGGCTTATAAGCTTTTCCGCTTGGACAGTCCCGCGCCCTACGAGCTGGTCCTGGTGGGAAACCATTTTCAAAACCCGAAAGCCCTACCGGAAAACATAAAAAAGGGCCTCGGCCCTGGTGTCAAGCTTACCGGTTTCGTCCCTGTAAAGGACCTTGTGGCCCTTTATCAAGGGGCAGAAATCTTTGTCTTCCCTTCCATACACGAGGGATTCGGTCTACCCGTCGTGGAAGCCATGGCCTGCGGAACCCCGGTCGTGGCCTTCAAGAGTTCCTGTCTCCCCGAGGTAATCGGTGATGCCGGGCTGTTGGTTGAGCCGTGCCATGCTTCAGCCCTCAAGGAGGCGATGCTGAACCTGGTCACAAACGAGCACCTGTACTCGACACTCAAAAGCCGGGGCCTGGCCAGAAGCCGGGAATTCACCTGGACCCGAACAGCCCGGTGCACCCTTGATGTCTATACCAGTGTCTAGAAGCCGCGTCTTCCGAGCTGGGCCTCCGCAGCAGCCATCACCTCGGCCGGAGTGATCTCCCTCAGGCACCTGTACCCCCTACGACAGTTATAGTTGAAGCAGGGCGCACATTCCAGGTCGTGATGAATGATGATGTGGCCTTCCCCGTACGGCCTCCAGCGTTCGATCTCGTTCACACCCCCAAAAATGGCTACCAGGGGGGTCTTAAGGGCTGCGGCTATGTGAGCCGGACCGCAGTCAGGTGCAACTAAGAGGTCGTACCCTTCAATGAGGGCGGCAAGCTGTCTCAGGTTTGTCCTACCCACCGCCACGACGGGCGGAGGCGAAATCCGCTCGGCAATGGCCCGAACCAGCCTTGCTTCGAATGCCTCCCCGGTAATGATCACCGTGGCGTTCTTGGTCCGCGTCAGCCAGTTACCAACCTCAGCGTACCCCTCCACAGTCCAAACCTTGGATGGGTGGCCGGCCCCCGGGTGAAGACCGACCACGGGACCCCTGGGCTCCCGGCCTAATCCCCTCAAGAAGCTTTGGGCAAAGGAACGTTCTTTACTCGAAAGGAAAAGCTCGGGAGCCCGGTCGCGGACATTCAAGTCCACCCCGATGGCCCTCACCACGTCCAGGTTGATTTCGACCTGGTGCCTTCCCTGCCTGACGACGTAATGACCGTGGGAAAGGGCGATGTCCAAACCCCCCGTGCCCTCGTAATCAAAACCTACCCGGTACTTGGCCCCGGCCCACACGGTAAGGATCACTGTCCTGGCTTCACCACGGAAGTCGAAAGCAAGATCAAACCTTGCCCGTCTCAGGAGCCCAAAAACCCGTTCCGTTTCCTTCCTGGTGAAGGGTCGTTCGCCCGGGCGCGACCACCATTCGGGGGTATAGACAAAAAGATGATCAACGTAGGGATTATTGATCATCATCGGTCGCGAGCTGGACCGCACCAGCACGGCTAGATAGCTCTTGGGGAAGGCAAAACGCAGGGCCTTGAGCACCGGTGTGGTCAGGAGGACATCCCCCACATGGTCCATCCTGATGATGAGAAAACGGTTCAGTTCCTCCCTGCGGATACTGCGCAAAAGGCCCACCCTCCCTGGTCCAAACCGGTGACACGAAACGGCTCCCAGGCCAGCACAGGGTGGTCTGCTAACCACCCTCGTAATTACCATAATATGCAGGCCCAAAAAAAACTGCCCACATGCTCAACAGTGCCAGGGGGCAGATGACGAGCCAGGAATGCCGAGAACAAAACAACGGTCAGGGTGTTTTTTGGCTCGCTCCCTTCAGGTACTCTTCCCGCACCTTTTTGAAGTCCTCCCAGACCGGGCGCTTTTTGCTCGGGTCCCGTAACAGGGCCGCCGGGTGAAAGGTGGGCATGATCAAAATCCCGTATTTCTCCCGCCAGATACCCCTCTCCCTGGTGATCCGGAGCCTGGGGTCCAGGATACCGCGGGCAGCCGAGGCCCCAAGGCAAACCATGATCCTGGGCTTGATGAGGCGGATCTGGGCCAGGAGATACGGAAAACAAGCATCAACCTCCACCGGTAGAGGGGCCCGGTTGCCGGGGGGACGACACTTGCACACGTTCGTTATGTATACCTCCTCCCGCTCGAAACCCGCGGCCGCCAGGATCCGGTTCAGCAGCTGGCCTGCAGCACCAACAAAGGGACGTCCCAATTCATCCTCGGTGCCCCCAGGGGCCTCCCCCACCAGCATCAGGTCCGCGTGGGGGTTGCCCTCACCAAAAACCACCCCCCGGCAGCCCCGCCGCAAGCCACACTTCTGGCAGGCCCGTGCCCTCTCGGCAAGGGTTTCCAGGTCCTGGATTTCCGTGACCGGGTCCGCGTGGATGGCTGGGGAACCTTCTCCTGCAGCGGCCAATTCACCTTCGCTGCCGGCAGGAGCCCGGCCGTGACCAGTAGTCTCCGTTTGGAAAAAATCAAAGGTTGCCTGCCTGGGTTCGTCTCCTTTCACCTGCTAATCCTCACCCCGTTCATAAACAACCTTACCCCTCATAATGGTATACCTGACCCTGGTTCTTAGTTCAAAGGGGTGACCGTCAAAAACCACCACGTCAGCTTCTTTCCCAGGTTCCAGGCTGCCCAGCCAGTCCGAAATCCCGAGAATCTCAGCGGCGTTGATGGTGACGGCACGCAAGGCTTCCTCCTCCTCCATCCCTTCCCGTACCGCCAGCCCGGCACAAAGGGGAAGGAAATGAACCGGGATAACCGGGTGGTCTGTCATCAGGGCCACCTTCACCCCCGCCCGGGCCAGGATGCCGGGAGTTTTGAGGGTCCGGTCCTTGAGTTCAACCTTGGACCTCGAAGTCAGAGAGGGGCCGATCACTACAGGTACACCGGCTTCCGCCAGTTCTGATGCCAGTTTATGTCCTTCGGTGCAGTGCTCGATCACCAGGTCAACGCCGAATTCCCTAGCGATCCTGAGGGCGGTCATGATATCGTCCGCACGGTGGGCATGAGCCCTCAAGGGCATCTCCCGCTTCAAGACCCGGGCGATGGCCTCCAGCTTGAGGTCACGCTCCGGTGGCTTTTCGGAATCGGTCGGTTCCCGGTCGAGTTTCTCCAGGTAGTTAAGCCCTTTCACCAGCCATTCCCGGAGAATTCCGGCCGTGGCCATCCGGGTTGCGGGGCTTTTCTTACGTTCACCGTAGACCCGCTTCGGGTTTTCACCAAAGGCCACTTTCAAACCCCAGGGCCCCCGGAGAACCATTTCCTCTACGGTACGGCCCAGGGTGCGAATGGTAACCCCCTGGCCCCCGATGACATTGCCGCTGCCCGGAGCCGCCCATGCAGCCGTGATCCCCCCCTCAACGGCATCGCGTAGCCCACGTTCCTCAGGGTTAATGGCGTCAATGGCACGCAGGTGGGGGGTAACCGGGTCTGTCAGCTCGTTAACATCAGACCCTTCCCATCCTACCCCTTCTTCAGCCAAACCCAGGTGGCTGTGGGCATCTATGAACCCTGGGGTCACGGGCCCGCCCCTGGCATCGATGATGTCCGCCCCCGGCGGGATTTTCACTTCACCGGCCGGACCCACCTGGCGAATGATGCCCTTTTCAATGAGAACCGTTCCCTGGTCAAAGGTTCCAGAGGTTACCGTGTACACCTTCCCGTTGGTTACTGCTAACATCCTGGCCCCCTCCGGTTTCTTGCTTTGGCTGGTTGTCTCTGGTTGGTTCTTGTCCAGTTTGGCGCTCTTCCCTGCTTTCAAGTTATTTCGTGACAAAAAAGCTAAATCCTCTCCTCCCACACCCAGGCTGTTACAGCGCCCGAGCTGCCGCCTCAACCAGGGCTTCAAAAAGCCCCAGGAATGCCGGGTCCCGGTCCCACATGGCCTCCGGGTGCCACTGAACCCCGACCACAAAGGTATGGGTGGTACTTTCAATGGCTTCAATGACCCCGTCCCTGGCCCTGGCCGTTACCACGAAAGGGGCGCAGACTTCCTTCACGGCCTGGTGATGAAAGGAATTGACCCGGAGCATCCCCTGGGTCACCGTCTTCCCCTTCAGGCAGCGGCCGAGCAGGCTGCCCGGGAAAAGTTCCACGGCATGGGTTGGGTACCAACGCGGGGCTTTCTGGAAGTGTTTCAGGACTTCTGGCTTCTGGCTGGCCAGGTCCTGGTAGATGCTCCCTCCAACCGCCACGGCCAGTACCTGGATCCCCCGGCAGACAGCTAGAATGGGGGTGTCCTTCCGGAGGGCAAGGCGGGTCAACTGGATTTCGGCCTGGTCCCGTTCCGGGACGATGGTTCCCAGGGCCTCTATCGGTTCTTCCCCCATCCATACCGGGTCGAGGTCACCCCCTCCGGTCAAGAGCAGGCCGTCAACCCGGCCCAACCAGGCTTCCAGGGTCTTGAAATCGCCAGTGGGCGGAAGAACCGCCGGCAGGCCCCCGGTCTTTTCAATCCCACCGGTGTAGCCTTCATTCACCTGGAAACGCCCGGTTTCACCATCGTAGTCAGCGGTAATGCCGATCAGCGGCCTAAGGCCTTCCTTCCCCAACTCCATCTCCTTCTCTCCCCTCCAAACCTTGTCTGACATAAGCTTGGCAACCTGGTTTCCACCACCATCTTACGCCGTGAACCGGCAGGGGATTCAACCTTGTACTCGACACCAGGGCAGCGGGAGCAAGGGTTCTCGCACAAGGCTTTTCCCCTCAACTGTCCTGATGGTTTGTCTTCCCGCTGGTTAGGCGACAGAGCTTCTTTTCAGCTCATCGGCTCAGCAGACATGCTGGGCGAACAAAAAGGGAAGCCATTCACAGCTTCCCTTTTTGTTCAGTATTTTCACTGCTCATTGTGGTCCCCGGCCGCTTTTTTACCCGGGCCGGGAAATTCCCCTGAGCTGCTTTGGGAATGCCCTAGCTGCCCAGAATCTGGTCCACTTCTTCCTGGTCAACATCCATCACATAAGTGATGCCTGTGATCTCTGCAGCTTCACGGGTCAGGGCGAAAATGTCGTCCCTGCTGATGTACTCGAGGGAGAACTTGCGCGCCCCGGCCATAAACTGCTGCAGGCCTGCCACCACGCGGTCGACATAGGTATAAACAGCCACCGCCGAAGCCGGCAGATTCTTGACCTCGTCACCGTAGCGGTCTTTGAGGGCCACCGACCCGATAAAGACCTGCTCCATGGCCTCCCCGTATTTCTGCAGTTCCTTGGGTACCCGGCCGCGCTCAATCATTTCCCCAACGGTCTTTCCAACCATCGCCGCCGTCATCGGGGCACGGCCCAAAGCCACGAGCTTTACGTACGGTGCACCCAGGGCCAGGCCCTTGAAGACCTGATCCTCCAGGGTAAAGCCTCCCGCAATGGCCACCGCCGGAATATAAGCACCCTTGGCAGCGAGGCGTTCCAGGTACTGGTAAAGGAGGCTTTCAATGTAAACCGTGGGTATACCCCACTCGTTCATCATTCTCCACGGGCTCATTCCGGTTCCACCGCCGGCCCCGTCTACAGTCAAGAGGTCCAACTTGGCATCAGAGGCGTACTTAACAGCCCGTGCCAGGTCGGCCGGCCGGTAGGCCCCGGTCTTCAAGCTGATAAACTTGGCACCTGCTTCGCGCAGCTGTTGAACCCGGGCATGGAAGGACTCTTCGTCAACCATTCCCAGGCGGCTGTGGCGTTCAAATTCTTCGAAGGCCCCCTGTTTGAATGCTTCCTGGACCTTCGGGTCGGTGGGATCAGGCAGAACAATGTAGCCCCTTTCCTTCAACTGGAGGGCCCTCTCCAGGGTGGACAGCTTGACTTCCCCACCGATATCCTTGGCACCCTGCCCCCACTTGAGTTCAACCATCTGGACGCCCAGCTTTTCCAGGGCATACTCGAGAACACCAAGCCGGGTATCCTCCACGTTGGCCTGGATGGCAATGGCACCGTACCCATCGTAATAGTCGTTGAAAGCCTTGACCCTGTACTCCAGGTCAGGCGACCGGAGCACGCGGCCGTTTTTAACTTCCAGATCCGGGTCCATCCCGCAGACATTTTCCCCTACTGCAACGATGACACCGGCCAGGGCTGCCCCGCTGGCGTAACCATCCCAGTTCTGCTTGGCCACATTGGTCGAACCCTGGGCAGCAAAAACAAAGGGAGCCCTGAGCTTAATCTTCTCGTCACCGGCGCCAATCTCGGTCTCGACCTTGACCGCCGGGAAAATCGCCTTGTCACTGTCAGCTTCGATACCCTGGGCTCCAACCGCCGTACCGTTGATGTTAAAATGAGAAAAATCTACCGGGTAGTCCTTCTCAGATGCCGAAGTCGTCTTGCCAAAGGGAGACGGGTAGATAACTTCCCTTCCACGGATGGCCGACTTACCAACCTCGCAGGTCCCGGTACAACCTTCGAGACAGACGGAGCACATACCGGAAAAAGGTGATACACTGTTTGGAGTCCGGTTCCGGGTCCGGGTAGCATCCGTTGCCCCAATCCTACTGTAGGTCATAGTAACACTCCTTCCGTTTTCACTTGCTTTCATATTGTGAAAGCTGTTTGCATTGTTTCTCCTATTATCACATTGCAACCATACCGAAGCAAGGATTGGATTGTGCCTTTTAGGCCAATTAGCTTGTCTCAATTTACAATTACAAGCCATTACTGGTTATCCTACTATTTCTTGAGTTTTGGGCACGAACCGGTCCCAGGTACGCCCTGGTTAGCTTCTCGATGGTTTCAGCCGGCCGCAGGATCGGTATTCCCTCCTGGTGTCAGATTTACTGCCTGGCAGTACTCTTGGAACCTGAAAATCAGCCCTGCCAGGGCCGGTTCTTATCTGAGGGCGAAAAAACCGGGTCCAGGTAGAAAACAGGTTCGCTGCTCCTGTTACCGCAGATCATGGTTCTGAGGAGCACTCCCCGGTGAATACACTGTTACTAACCCTGTTTGGTCATAAAGTATGGTTCATGGACCGCCAGGCTTCCTGGGGCTGGCGACCCAGGGGGACCGCGCGCCGGACACCCCGGGCTGCCCCCTCCTCCGAATAGACAGGATTTACCAGTACCCCTCAAAGAGGAATTCCCCTGGTTCTGTTGTATTGGTATACCCAAACCCTCACCAGCGGAGGCGCCAAAGACAACGGGAGAAAGAGGTGCCAGCCGATGGCTCATCAAAAGCTAGACCGAAAAAAAAGTTTCCTGGAGTGCTTTCTGAAAAACCACCGGCCGAAATGGGCTAGCACCTTCCGCCTTATCCAGTATTTACTCGACTCAGAACAACTCCTGGAGAAAATTCGTTTTGTGCAGGACCTGAGGGGTGCCAGGAACTACCTCCAGCTTTCGATCCATGCCAGGGAGACTTACCCGATCGTCCTTCACCTCAACGGGACCACCGTTTACACCGTTGACCAAGCCATCGAGCGCCTGAAGGAATCTTTGCCCCAGGTGCTTTACGTACGCCTTTCTTTCGAACCTGGATGTGAGCAGTGCCTGTTTGAAGACCTGACCCGGGAAACAAAAGAGGTCCAGAAAACACCGGCAGACGAACCAGACCTGGCCTTGCGTTTTCTCCTGGCCGTCATCGAACTCAGCAAAAGCAGTTCCCAGGTGAAAAGGGAGTTGATGGCCCAGGTCGACCAGGCCCTGGACAAAAGGGACCGGGAAGAGTTCAGACGCCTGGCAGTTGAGCTGAAAAGGCTTTCGGCAGACTGAACCATCAAGCCAGGAGGCCGGCAAAGTAGGCAGTGGTTTTCTCAAGCCCCTCTTGCAAGCTCACCTCAGGCCTCCAGTCCAGGAGCCTGGTGGCGAGGGTGATGTCGGGTTTTCTCCGCTTCGGGTCATCCTCAGGTAAAGGTAGGAAACAAATTTCACTGTACGTCCTTGTTGTCTCCCTGATGGTTTCAGCAAGCCGCAGGATCGATATTTCCTCCGGGTTCCCCAGGTTCACGGGATGGCAGTACTCCACCTCCATCAACCTCCTCATCCCTTCCACCAGGTCGCTTACATACTGGAAACTTCGGGTTTGAGTACCAGAACCGTAAACAGTCAAAGGCTGACCTGTCAGGGCCTGGGTGATGAAGTTGGTAACCACGCGGCCGTCATCGACCCGCATCCGGGGTCCGTAAGTATTGAAGATACGGACGATGCGAAACTTAAGGCCCCTGTCCCGGCCGAAGGCCGTGGTGAGTGCTTCGGCGTACCGTTTCGCCTCATCGTAACAACTCCTCGGGCCGACAGGGTTGACGTTACCGCAATAAGATTCCGCCTGGGGGCTGACCAGGGGGTCACCGTAAACCTCGCTGGTTGAGGCCAGCAAGAAGCTGGCCCTTTTTTCAACAGCCAGGCAAAGGGCATGATAGGTTCCAAAAGCTCCTGTCTTTAGGGTTGCGATGGGATTAGAGCTGTAGTCCTTTGGGCTGGCCGGAATTTTCTCTGCTGTTGGTTCACCGCTCCGGGCCACGCCTACCTTCTGAACCGAGCCCGGGAACTAGGGGATGTCCTGGTCGTTGGTCTTAATTCGGACCGGTCGGTGAGAAGGATCAAAGGGCCCGGAAGACCCATTCTCCCGCAAGAAGGTCGCTCCGCCCTCCTGGCTTCCCTCCGGGCCGTCGACCACGTGGTTGTCTTCGACGAACTGACCCCCGCCAGGGTTCTGCAGACCATCCGTCCCCACCTGGTGGTTAAGGGTGATGATTACAACCTTGATTCATTACCCGAGATCCGGATCCTTGAGGACTGGGGAGGGCAAGTGGTCATCATTCAGCGTCTGCCGGGCTACTCGACTACAGACTTAATTAATGCCATCAAGAAGTGAAAACACATTATTGAGAGATGCTGGTTCATACCCTTTTCTAGTTAGACCCCGACCGGCTCACCCATCCGGCTGGCCCTCAACCGGTTTGGGCCGCCTGTTCCCCCGCGTAGCGGAGGATGCGTTCCAGGGTCCGCTCCCAGAGTCTTGAGATCCCATCAAAGTCCATGTTGGGAATGTAATACTCTTCCATCGTATCGTGCATTTCCTTGGCTTCCCCGATAAAAGCAATGGCCCGGTCAAAAAGCTCGAAGAAGATCTTCCGGTCGACGGCCACAAGGTCGGCATATTTCCCGGCAACCTTCTGGTCCAGGCAGTGATTCATGTCAATGATGGTGTCGTTGGGTCCGGGAAGATAGGTATGTGGTTCAATGGACTTGGTCAAGGCTACACCCAGCGCAGGGATCACAACGTGTTCTACCTTCTTCGGATCCAGGCCGCAGTGATAAAGCTCTACATCATGACCGCGCTCTAGGGCCGCCGTGGCCACCTTTTGAAGCAAGGTTGATTTCCCGGTCCCTGGTTCACCTTCAATAATGTACACCTTCGGACAGGGGTTAATGATGGTATCTAGGTAGTTGATCATCCCGTCCGGTGTGATGGCACTGGCAAAGAGGTGGCGGTCTTTCCCCACCCTGGTACTAACCCGGCTCGTTCCAAAGATTTTGCGGATCAGGTTATCCGCCTTCCGGTTGGCCAACCCAAAATCCATTCCTTCGATGTTGGCCGCCTCCCAATCATCGTAGACGGCCTTAGCCGCCCGCAAGAACCGGTATGCACGGTCGAAAAGGCGACTCACTTCCTGGTTTAGCTCAATGATGTTCTTTTTGTTAGCCCTTATCTTGTCCTCGTTCCAATAGTCGCCGAGGTGCACTATTTCGTCCACGGCGCCTGGATTCTTGGGATCGACGATGTGGGGAGCTGTTCCATCGATTAACGCAACCCCGATCTGCGGGATCACCACCCCGTCCAGGGAGCTGTTATCCGACGAACAGTGGTGCAGCTCGACATCAAACCCCCGCTCCACCATTTCGTCGGCGATCCGGCGCATGAAGGTTGATTTCCCGACCCCTGGGCCCCCTTTGATGACCAGGATTCG
>SESX01000179.1 GCA_004367365.1 Candidatus Acetocimmeria pyornia | reverse complement strand
CGGTCTCGCTCCGGAGCACCCCGGGCGTGCAACCTTTGCGAAATACCGCTTCCAATTTTCATCCTTCGTGGTGCCGCCCCTCGTGGCGGCATATAGCGCTACTACGAAAATGTCCCAACGGCGCCGGCCTTCCCTCGCGGCGTCGCTCACCGTACGGGTTGTTAATGAACCTCGGCGGCTCCGGGCCGTAGCCACAAACTCTCCGCTACCTGCGGTTCTGGAACTCGTTTGCTCATCGCCGCTCAAGAAGCCCGCCCACCTTACCGACAAGCCGGATAGATAGGCATAATAAAAAAAGATGGTCGGGGTGACTGGATTTGAACCAGCGACCTCTTCGTCCCGAACGAAGCGCGCTACCAAGCTGCGCTACACCCCGACCGTTCCGTACATTACACATTATATGGGCGAAAAAAGAACTTGTCAAACCAGTTGGCCCAGTTGTACGTGTCAAGAAAAAGTAGGCAAAGACCTCACAACAAGAGCAGGTAGTTTTTCTGGTCCTGGTAGGAACAAAATAACCACAGCCTTTTTCGTTTCAGCCGGATCTCGCGATTCTAGCTCAAGGTTGGGCTGGTCATTTAGCCTGGGCAGGGAATGCGGTTTTCCTGTCGAATTTCGTTAACAAATTTCATCCCCGCAGGTAAAAATAGCCGTGTTAGATCAAAGGTAGGGCATTATAGGAGGTAGGAAGAGTGAAAATGGATTTAAAAGAGGTGCTGAATAGGGCACGGGAAAATTTGAAGGGGGTTTGTCGTGTCTGCCGTGATTGCGACGGCGTTGTGTGTGCCGGTGAGGTGCCTGGCATGGGTGGTATCGGGACTGGAACAGGTTTCAAGAATAACGTGCTGGCACTGAGAAAATACCAGCTCAACATGAGGACGGTCCACTCGGTGGTGGAGCCGGACTTGAGCTGTGAAGTTTTTGGTGTCAAACTGGAATTTCCTGTTCTTGCTGCCCCCGTTGCAGGGGCCAAGTTGAATTTCTCCAATGCGGGCGGGCTCACCGAGCCTGACCTGGCTTGGGCCATGGTCGGCGGTGCCTACCAGGCTGGAACCTTAGGCATGATCGGGCATGCTCCGGATCCCTTCGTTTACAAGTCAGGGTTGGAAGCCCTTGAGCGGGTTGACGGGCACGGGGTGGCCATCATTAAGCCTATGCCTGACCAAGACATAAAGGAGGCCATACAAGAGGCCGAGGAGGCCGGAGCCCTGGCGGTTGGTATCGACATCGACTCGGCTGGTTTGATCAATATGCGGCGGGCTGGCTACCCGGCTGAACCTAAGAGTGTCGATTCCCTCCGGGAACTGGTGAACAGCACCAGCCTGCCCTTCGTGCTCAAGGGATTGATGACACCCGACGATGCGGCTTTGGCAGTACAGGCCGGCGTGTCGGCCATCGTTATTTCCAACCACGGAGGCCGGTGCCTGGACCATACACCAGGTACCGCCGATGTCTTGCCTTCCATTGCAGCCGAGGTAAAAGGGAAGATAACCATTCTTTTCGACGGTGGAGTTCGTTCAGGTTTTGATGTTCTCAAGGCGCTGGCCCTGGGGGCTGATGCAGTAATGATCGGGCGCCCCTTGAGTATTGCCGCTTTTGGTGGTGGTGCCGAGGGTGTTCGTCTGCAGCTGGAGCAGTACAAAGATGAGCTCGAAGCAGCCATGATCCTGACTGGATGCCCGTCCATCGAGAGTATTGGCCGGCGGGTACTCTGGGAAGGTTGAATTTTCCTAGTTAAGGGAGCGATTGATGTTGGCGGCAAAGCTGTGGGGCCTTCTGGTTACCTTCACTAAACTCGGTCTGATTGGTTACGGCGGGGGACCGGCCATGATCCCCCTGGTTGAGTCCTATGTTGTTGATACCTACCGCTGGTTTTCAGCGGAAGAGTTTGCCGATGCCATTGCCCTAGGTTTTTCCCTACCCGGGCCGGTGGCTCCCAAGCTGGCGGCGGTTACAGGTTATAAAGTGGCTGGTTTGAGTGGAGCTGTGACCGCCGTGGTTGCGATGCACCTTCCTTCGCTGATTGCCATGATTATTTTGTTTCAGCTTTTGCATCATTATAGAGGTACATCCTGGGCCGACGGAATGAGCAAGGCGGTCAGGCCGGTGGTGGTAATCCTTTTGTCTCTTCTCGTGTTGGATATGCTGCCCAAGGCTTTCACTTCGATTACGATGGCGGTGATCGCGGTTCTGGCCCTGGCGGCCATCAGGGTCTTCCACGTCCACCCTGCGGTGGTTGTGGCAGTCACCCTGGCTTACGGTGCCTTCTTTGTACGGTAGCTGGCGTTGATTTTGCGTCTGGATGACGCCGGTGCTACCCGGGGAAGAGGGAGAGAGAAAGGCTGTGGACCCATGTGAACTGTTTCCCCCTGGGGGTGGAAACAGGCTTGGGGAAGCCGTTACGAAGGAGCTGAGAAGACATTGTAGGATGTTGGACCTTCGACTAGTGCTTCATGTCCCTACAAGGAGCGGCACCAAGGACAATGAAAATTAGACCCGGTGTGCAGCGGCCCCTTGATGGGGTAGGATCATGAGGTGCACGCCAGGGGTGCTCCGGAACGAGACCGGTTATGCCGTAGCCCCGGAGGGCCGGGGCGTAAGAAAGGCGCGTGGAGGAGCACCCCGGGCGAGGCAGATGGTGGCATTTTCGTAGTAGTGGCATTTTCGTAGTAGAACAGGAGCGGCAAACCAGTGACCGTGGGTTAGAATAACAGGGAAGAGGCCAAGAAATTTTGAGGGTCTGTAGCTGCTTTCGGAGGGTGATTTCAGTGGAAAATGGTAATAAACTTACATACGATCTTATTATCATTGGGGCCGGGCCGGCAGGGCTTACTGCTGGACTTTATGCAGCCCGGAGCCGCCTTAATGTTTTGCTTGTGGAAAGCAAGGCGCCGGGCGGGCAGTTGGTGAATATCGATCTTCTGGAAAACTACCCTGGTTTTCCAGAAGGCGTGAGCGGTATGGACCTGGTCCAAAGGCTCCAAGACCAAGCCGAGAAATTCGGGCTGGAGGTGGCCATTGAGGAGGTGGTTTCTCTTCGGGTCGACGGAGAGGTGAAAACCATTGAGACTTCCAGGCGGGAATTGAAGGCGAAAAGTGTCATCGTTGCTTCCGGCTCGGTACCGAGAAGGCTCGGGGTTCCAGGCGAGGACAGGTTTGTCGGACGGGGGGTTTCCTACTGCGCAACCTGTGATGGTGCCCTGTACCGGGACCGAGAGGTCTTGGTGGTTGGCGGTGGCGACTCTGCGCTCACCGAAGCCCTATTTCTGACGCGGTTTGCCCGCAAGGTAAAGATTGTACACCGCCGGGATAAGCTGCGCGCTGTGGGGGTCCTCCAGGACAGGGCCCGCGCCAACGACCGGATTGAGTTTCGTTTGGAGTCTGTGGTTGAGGAGATCAGGGGGGAAGAACAGGTAAAAGCTGTCATCCTGCGTCATGTGGGTACAGGGAAACGTACCGAAGAAAACACCGATGGGATATTCATTTATATCGGTGCGAACCCTGCTACGGGCTTTTTACCACCGGAGGTGCAATGCGAGGAGGATGGGTACGTGGTGACCGGGACCAATCTTGAGACATCGGTGGAAGGGATTTTTGCCGCTGGTGACGTCAGGGTTACCCCTCTGCGCCAGGTTGCCACTGCTGTTGGAGATGGGGCGGTGGCTGCCATGGCAGCAGAGGAATACCTGGCTAATCTGGAATGAGAGCTTGTATCAAGGAAGCTAACCGGTAAACCTGAAGAGCAAGTAAAGTGCGTTTTACTTAATCCGTGCACCCTCCCAGGAGGGGTGGCGGGTTTTCTTTTGTAATCAGGCCTGGAATTGTCGGAAGATGCGGTTTTTCCGAAACACGATAATAATGCCATAATTTTTTTAGATCAGAAAATTTTTCAAGATATGAAAAGGAGTTTGGATTCAGATACCGAATAATACCACAAAGATTGCCACTAGCAGGTGTCTTTAAAATCTTCGGGCTTACGGGAATTAAAGCCAAGAACGATCCCCTTCGAGATGAATGTTTATGTGTGTTGTTTACTGAAGCCACGGAGCAGTTTTTCGGCGGAACCCACCAGGGCCCGGAGGACTTAGGTCTCAAGAAAGCGATAAGGGAAGGGGGGATGCCCTGGGGTAGGAGTAGGAATGATGGGTAAGTCGTGTTGACCCTCGGTATCACCTCAAGAAAGGAGAAGGAGGATGGCAGAAAAGGTAATCGATTTTAAGGAAGGCGATCCGGTACCCCACGATATAGTACCATGTCACGTGTTGCCGCCCTTGACTTGGAAGAAAGAGATTCCTGAATGCACCTTGACTTGGAAGCAGATGATCGGGCCCAGCATAATCATGTCTGGTTTGGCCTTGGGTAGTGGTGAGTCAGTTCTCTGGCCGTACGTTGCCGCGCACTACGGGTTCGGTCTCTTCTGGGCGGCGGTTATCGGTGTCATTACTCAGTACTTCCTGAACCTGGAGATTGAACGCTGGTCGCTGGTCACCGGGGAGACGGTCCTGACAGGTTTTGCGCGGACCGGTAAGGCCTGGCCTTGGGTCTACCTGGCCTGTACCGTTATCCCTTACTTCTGGCCGGGCTGGGCCACGGGAGGCGGGGCGGTTATCTCCTGGATGGTAGGCGGTACGACCTCGCTGTGGGCCGTGATCGGGCTCCTTGCCATTGCGGTGGCCCTGAGTCTCGGACCGGTCCTTTACAACACCATGGAGAAGATCCAAACAGTGCTGGTCTTGCTTGTGGTGGCGATAGCTATCATCGGCGGTATTATCACCTTCGACACCAATGCTTACGTTGAGTTTGCCAAGGGTGCGGTAAGCTTCGGTTACATGCCTGAAGGCATTGATTTGGCCTTTGTCCTTGGTGCCATTGCCTACGCCGGTACGGGTGGAGCCGGTAACCTGGCCCAGTCCAACTACATCCGGGATAAGGGTTACGCGATGGGTATGCACGTCGGCCGTATCACCAGCCCCATCACTGGTAAGCCCGAGCCGATCCCGGAGACCGGCTACTGGTTCCCCCAGACCGAGGAAAACGTGAACCGGTTCAAGAAATGGTTCAGCGAGGCGAGCAAGGAGCACTTCGTCATCTTCTTCCTTATTACCATGGTCAGCATTATCGTGATGTCGGCGGTTGCCTACTCGACCGTCCACGGCATGGACCTTGGCGAGGGTATGGACTTCATCAAGCAGGAAGGCTTGGTCATGGAGCAGATGC
>SESX01000178.1 GCA_004367365.1 Candidatus Acetocimmeria pyornia | reverse complement strand
GATGGCTTTGCCCCCGGCCACCATCTCCAGGCAGCCCCGTCCCCCGCACGTGCAAACCCTAGGCTCCTCAGCCGCGTGACCGGCAGCTGTCTTGATGTGCCCAATTTCCCCGGCATACCCTCGAGCACCACGGCAGACGGTCCCGTCAATGATAATGCCAGCCCCCACCCCGGTCCCCACGGTTACACAGGCCATGGCCCGGGTACCACGACCCGCTCCAAACCTCCATTCTGCCAAGGCCGCGCCATTGGCATCATTGTCAATGACCACGGGGAGTGAAATCTCTCTCGAGAGACCGTCGGCCAGTTGGACATCCCTCCAACCTAGGTTCGGAGCAAATTGGATGACTCCGGTATGAAAGTTTACCATCCCCGGAGCTCCAATCCCCAAACCGAGCACATCCTGGGCCTCAATCCCGGACGCGGCATACATCTCGTGGAGGAAATCCCGGACACCAAGGATGACCCTGGATGGCGGGATCCCGAAGTATGTTTTCATGGTCCTCTGTTCCACAAGCCCATCCTTTTCATGGACTAAACCAACCGTCATGTGGCTTCCGCCCAGGTCAACCCCAACAGCATACCCACCTTTTCCAGTTTCCCTGGTTCCATACCCATGGTTTTTCATTCTGCCTCTCCTCCACCTGGATAACAGCGTACCCCACTTGGCCCACTTTCCTGCTCATGGTCCGTGTCCATGGCTTGATGGTTGGAAATGCTGAAGCACGCCTCTAATTTTCATCCTTCGTGCTGCCGCCTGGGCGGCATGGATGCCCTGTCCTTTCATATAATTCCTCTGGAGAAGGATCCTTCCCTTCTGCGCAGAACTTAGTTCTGCAGGGTATTCCAGATTTTTCATGATCTTCGGGTCTTTCCTTGAGTGACGTACCGGGCAGGGCCACAACATAACTATAATCTGGGAGGCGATATGGTGAGAGTTAGCAAAGCTGTCATTCCCGCCGCCGGGCTCGGCACCCGGTTTCTTCCCGCCACTAAAGCCCAACCGAAAGAAATGCTACCCATTGTAGATACCCCAATTATCCAGTACGTAGTTGAGGAAGCCGTCAATGCCGGGATAAAAGATATCCTCATCGTTACTGGAAGGGGCAAACGGGCCATTGAAAACCATTTCGACTATGCCTTTGAACTCGAGTACTTCCTGGAACAAGACCAGAAAGATACCCTGCTTGAGGCGGTGAGAGAGGTTTCCGACCTGGCAGACATTCATCTCATCCGCCAGAAAAGACCACTCGGTCTGGGCCATGCCGTCTACCGGGCCAGGAGACACGTCGGCAATGAACCCTTTGCCGTCTTACTGGGTGATGAAATATTTGATGCCAGTGTCCCGTGCATCAAACAGCTCATAGACTGCTACGAGGAACACGGTACGACCGTGGTGGGAACCAAAGAGGTGCCCCGGGAAGAAACCTCAAGGTATGGAATCGTCACAGGAGAAGAATTAAGTTCATCTTTAATGAAAGTTACCGACCTCATCGAAAAGCCGGACCCTGCGGAGGCACCATCGACACGGGCCGTGGTTGGCCGTTACGTCATTGACCCGGAGATTTTTGAGATCCTGGAACACACCAGGCCCGGAGTCAACGAGGAGATCCAGCTGACCGACGCCTTGAAGGAGCTCAATAGGAGACGGGGGGTCTACGCCTACAATGTTGCAGGAAAGCGGTACGACGTAGGGGATAAATTCGGTTTTCTCCAGGCAACAGTGGAATTCGCCCTGAAACGTGAGGACCTGGGCCCACAGTTCAAGGAGTACCTCCTGGAGCTCCTGGGGTCCAAAACAAATTCGCCCCAAGGTGGAAAAAGAGAGCCTGAAACCACGTAACAGGGTTCAAGGAGCTGGTAGCATGCAGGAATCCCAAAAGGGGAGAGATTCCCGTCAGGAATCAAGATTGGCCAGGGAAGCGCAGGGATTTACCTTTTACACCGAGAGAAGACTGGTGGAGATTACCGGTCGGAAGGCCTCAGACCTCAAGGAACTCTTGCAGGGCCTGTATGAAGTTAGTGGTTCTTCCATATTCTATCATACCCACCAATCATTTCTCCAGCGCCATTTTACCGTCCCCTTCTACAGGAACGATTTTGCCACCTGGGTCGCCGAAGCACTGGGGGAGGAAGGGCTCGGCGAGCGGCTGGCGAGCATCAACATCATTGACTGTTCGTCCATTCGTGAGCTCAGGGAGCTCCTCATCTGGACCATTGAGGACCACCTCAGGCATCACGAAACCCTGGAACCCCGCCGAGCCCACCCTGATGAAGTTTTCTACTTTTCGAAGTCAAAAAGTTTTGTTTTCCCTACCAACAGGATCGCCCATACCCTTGAAGAGTTCGCCTGGCACCTAACCCAGATCAGCCATCATTCCCTTTTCTACCACGTCTTCGTCACCAGGCTGCTCCCCTACAACCGCGACCGGGATTTTTCTGTTTGGGTTTCCGAAGAACTAGGCAAAAAAGACCTTGCCATCAGGATGCGGCAGCTTGACCCGTACGTACGCACTCTTGAAGACCTGAAGAACGACCTGGTATCTCTGGTGGCAGAGGTAATCGGGAGGGAGGAAACAGATGCGTGAGCCCTAAGAGACTGGATGACTACGAAAAGGTCGTGGGAAGAGAAGTTATTGAAGAACTGCATCTTGTTGCCGGGTACCTCAGGGGAACAAAGATGCTCCACGTCAATTCCACGCGACTCGGCGGTGGGGTGGCTGAGATCTTGAACCAAATGGTTCCTTTGCTCGAGGATCTCGGGATCGACTGCAAGTGGCTGGTGATCAAGGGTTCGAACAATTTTTTTCAGGTTACAAAGCAGCTCCATAACGCCCTCCAGGGAAAACCTGTAGAGATTACCAGTGGCATGGAGCAGGTCTACCAAGAGCATACCGTTCTTAATGCAGATTCCTTGGACCTTGAAGGAGACTTCGTCATCATCCACGACCCCCAGCCCGCCGGCCTCATCACCCACCGCCCCAAGGAGACAAGCAACTGGGTATGGAGGTGTCACATCGACCTCTCTTCTCCCCATCCCGAGGCCTGGGAATTTCTCCAAAAATACGTGGTCAAGTATGATGCCAGCATCTTCTCCATGCCCGCTTTCTCCCAGGAACTGCCCCACGGCCAGTACCTCATCGAGCCCTCCATCGACCCCTTGAGCGACAAGAACCGGGACCTGGACCCTGCTTTCATTTCCGGGGTCCTGGAGCAGTACGGCATCGACCCCGAAAAACCCATCATTACCCAGGTATCACGGTTTGACTACATGAAGGACCCCCTCGGGGTGATCCAGGCCTTCCGGCAAGTCAAGAAACGGGAAAACTGCCAGCTCGTGCTGGCCGGAGGAAGCGCCACGGACGACCCGGAAGGAAGCGAGGTCCTCGAGAAAGTAAAAGCACAGGCTGATCATGACCCCGACATCCACGTCCTGGAACTCCCTCCTGACAGTGACCTTGAAATCAATGCTTTACAACGTGCCTCCACCATCATCCTGCAGAAATCCTTAAAGGAAGGCTTCGGCCTGACGGTCACCGAAGCGATGTGGAAGGGTAAGCCGGTCCTGGGGGGAGCCGTCGGAGGGATCCGGCGGCAGATCATCCACGGTTTCACCGGGTTCCTGGTTCGGTCTATTGAAGGAACGGCCTTCAGAATCAGGCAGCTGCTCCACGACCCCGGCTTGAGAAAGAGAATGGGTGAAAACGGGCGGGCCCACGTCCAGGCCAACTATCTCATCACCAGGCACCTGAAGGACTATCTTTTGCTCATGCTCGCGGTCCAACGTCCCCAGGAGGATATCGTCAACTTCTTTTTTTCACCTTGAACCCCGGGCCCTCACAGCCGCCCACATACCAGTCCGTTCTGGCTCGCTTTTCACTCAGCCCCCCAAATTGGGGCTCTTGATGGCCGAACCCCTTGAGATTACCGGGTCGCGCTTAAACATGTCTGGCACAGCAGGTATGACTAAAGGATCATAACACTGCCATGTTTTTGCGCGTTAGCACCGCCCGTTCAAGCTGCTTACCGGAACGGGCGGCCAGCTCTCACCTGAAAGATGCGGGATCCCCTGGCATTAACCGGGCCGGTCACTTTTCCGCACCATGGAAAGGAGCTCCTTCAACGCGGGTTCAACTTCTCCGAAATGGTCCAAGTAATAGGCAGCAGCAGTCTTACGTTCTGGTTTTCCCACCAGAACCGTCACCCCCTGCCCCTTTAACGCCAGGAAGGCATCCTCATCTGTCTCATCGTCCCCCATGTACAGGGTCAAAGTCAGGTCTTGCCACGAGGGACCGTAGAAGCTCCTTAAGATGTGCAGGACAGCCGTTCCCTTGTTCCAGCCAACCTCTGGACGGAGCTCAATGACCTTTTTTCCATGGCTTTGGGCGATCCCCTCCACCTCATCCGCTACAGCCAGTCCAACAGCCGCGAAAATGTCCTTGTGGTAAGCCCTGTCCACACACCGGTAATGGATGCTGGCACTGAGGCCTTTGTTCTCTACCAGGACCCCTTCATATCCCTGGAGCAAGCCCTCTAGGTTTCGACAGATACGGGCGATCCGGCCCTGGTATTTCCGGGCCCGCGGGTGCACAAAGTACAAACCTGGTCCCTCTATCTCCAGGCCGTGGTTCCCTGCCCTGACCAGCCCGGGCACCTTGACCAGTTCCCTGGTCTTGTGAAGGCTCCGCCCGGAAATGATCCCAATGCGTACCCGGGGCAGGTTCTGCAGCTGTCCGAGGGTTTCAAGTACCCCCTTGGGCACCCTTGTTTTTGCAGGGTCAGATACGATCGGGGCCAGGGTCCCATCCAGGTCCAAGAAAAGGGTAAGATTCCGTCCTCCTGACAGACCCCTGACAGACAGAACCTCAAGCCAGTTGGAAAAGGGCAGCAGGGCTGAACCTTTTGCGTCAGACCCGTGTACCGAAGTCCAGCCCCTGGTCAAGACCTGGACCTCCTGGCATCCGTCTTCTTGGATGGCACTTCTTCACCGGCGATGGCCCCGAGGATCCCAACCATCCAGCTGTAGATGTTGTCTTTCATGAGCCGCCTCCGCATCACCCTCATCAAACCCCGTTTCTCGGTTTCAGGCATTTCGAGAGCGCGCCAGATAGCCTCCACCATTTTCTCCGGATCGACCGCATTGAGGGGCACCGCTTCACCGAGGTCTTCATAGGCACCAGCGGTCTCGCTCAGAAGCAAAACCCCTGCTTCATCAACCTGGCAGGCAATATACTCCTTGGCCACCA
>SESX01000177.1 GCA_004367365.1 Candidatus Acetocimmeria pyornia | reverse complement strand
GATAAAAAAATTGTCATACCCACCGGAGAGACAGTTCAAACGGGTGTCAAAGACCTGAAAGCATGGTGGAAGGTGGATGGGGAGTGGCCTCGAGAAAAAGCCCTTGTCCCACAGGCTCTCGTGGTTGATGCCCTGGCCGGAAAGCACGGGATCAAAATCGGGGACGAAATCATACTTGCCGGCTCAAATGGAAAAAACCTTACGGCCAAGGTGAGCGGGATCCTCTCGACCGGAGAGGAGGAGACCGCCCAGATTCTCCTCCCCCTGGATATCGTACAGGGGTGGCTCGGTCTTGAAAACAAGGTGAATTACCTTGAGGTGAGCGCCCTCACGACGCCCGATAATGAACTGGCCCAGAAAGCGAGAAGTGATATCAACTCTTTGACTGCCGAGGAGTTTGAACGCTGGTACTGTACGGCGTACGTGGATTCCATTGCCTACCAGATCGAAGAAGCCATTCACGGTGTGAAAGCGAAGGTTATCCGCCAGGTGGCCCAGTCGGAAGGTATCATCCTGCGCAAGATTCAGGTCTTGATGCTGCTTCTGACCTTGGCGGCCGTGGTTGGTGCGGCCCTTGGCACCTCCAGCCTTTTTTCCGCCGGTGTGCTGGAACGCAGCCAGGAGATCGGTCTCCTGAAGGCCCTTGGTGCTACCAACTCTGATGTTACCCGGCTCTTTCTGGCGGAAGCGGTGCTGACAGGGCTTGCAGGTGGTCTGGGAGGCTATGGGCTCGGGTTGGGGATGGCTGCCTTTATCACCTGGACTGTTTTTGCCTCGGCCATGAACGTGAAAACCCTTGTTTTTCCGGTGACCTTGATTCTTGCCACCGGTATCGCCCTCTTGGGCAGTCTCTCTGCGGTGAGGTCAATTGTTTCATTGAGCCCCAGGGAAGTACTCCACGGAAGATAGGAGGGGCAGCCAGTGCGAAAAACACAGGTGTTCTGGAGGTTTTTGTATGCGGCCTTGGTGAAACGCAGGTCGCGGATCCTGATCAGCCTTTTGGCCCTCGTGGTTGGTACGGCCGTTACGGCGGGCCTCATCAATGTTTACTACGATGTTCAGGCAAAAATGAGCAAAGAGTTTCGTACCTATGGTGCCAACCTGGTGGTGGAACCGGAAGACGGTGTCGCCCTGCAGGAACCGGAGCTAACGGCGGTGGAAAAGGTGGTTGGAGGTCAGGATGTGGTGGGCAGTACCCCCCTCTTATACCACGTGGTGGACACTACCGGCAGCAGCCTCGTGCTTGTGGGGATCGATCTCAAGGAGGCAAAAAAGGTGTTTCCCTACTGGGAAATAAGGGGGAAATGGCCGGAAACCAAGAACGAAGCCCTGCTGGGTTTCGAAGCTGCCGGTAAGATGCTCATTAAGCCTGGCGCACAGCTCGAGGTGCTCGACCGGAAGACCCGGGTAAAAACGGTACTGACCATTGTTGGCTTGGTGAGCAGTGGTGATGAGGTAGACAACCAGTTGGTGGTAGGCCTGGACTTGGCCCGGGAGGTCAGCGGCCGGGAAGGTGAGGCCGACCAGGTCTATCTCAGTGTCATTGGGCACGGGGAAAAGGTGACACAACTTGCGACTGAAATCAGCCGCCTGCAAGGGGTGAAGGCCCGCCCCATAACCCGCATCAGCACGGCGGAGGGCAGGATCATGGAAAAGATAACCGGCCTTGTGGCCCTGGCGGTAGCCGTGATCCTGAGCCTGACCGGGCTTTGCGTCGGTACAACCATGCTGGCGGCGGTTGTCGAACGCCGCAAGGAGATCGGCTTGAAAAAAGCCCTCGGGGCATCCCCGGGGGACGTGATGAAGGAGTTTTTGAGTGAGGCACTGGCCCTTGGGTTCATAGGTGGACTGGCTGGCTGGCTGCTAGGTTTTCTCGTCGCCCAGGGTATTGGCTACAGTGTTTTCCAGGATTCGGTAGCCTTGAGGTGGCTGACCCTGCCCTGGACGCTGTTGGTCTCCGGTGTGTTGACCGTAACTGCTTCCTGGTTACCTGTTCAAAAGGCGATGTCTGTGGACCCGGCCGTGGTTCTGAGAGGAGAGTAGGAGGGGTCATATGGTCTTAGAGCTGAAATGCGTATCCAAAACATACGGCAGTGTTACAGCGCTGAAGGATATAAGCTTTGGGGTTTCTAAAGGGGCATGGATCTCCATTATGGGGCCTTCGGGATCCGGGAAAACCACCCTCTTGAACCTGATCGGCTGCCTGGATAAACCGACCTCTGGGCAAATCTTGCTGGACGGGGTAGAAATATCGAAATTGAGTGAGAAGGAATTGACAAGGATCCGCAGGGAAAAAATCGGGTTTGTTTTTCAGCAGTTTCACCTGGTTTCCCATTTAACGGCCCTGGAAAACGTGATGCTGGCCCAGTATTACCACAGCATGCCTGATGAAGAAGAAGCCCTGGCGGCCCTGGAGCGTGTAGGCTTGAAGGACAGGGCCTGTCACTTGCCGTCACAGCTTTCGGGAGGGGAGCAGCAGCGGGTCTGTATTGCCCGGGCCCTGATCAACTACCCGTCCCTGATTTTGAGTGACGAACCCACCGGCAACCTCGATGAAGCCAACGAAAAAGCGGTGATTGAACTTTTTGAAGAGCTGCACCAACAGGGTCACACCATCATCATGGTTACCCACGATCCAGAAATTGGCGCCCTGGCCGAGAGGAAACTCCTTCTGGACCACGGTCAGCTCATGCCCCGGTAGCAGTGAAAAGGTTGTTCGGCAGGAACAGGGAGATTGGGTAGTTCCACCTTGCCGGGAAACATTTCAGCAATACAAGAATGCAAGGATCGGGTTTCTCTGCCGGCCGAAGGGGTAGGGTTGTCGGTAGGACCAAAAAAAACATGTCAATGGACAGTGAAAATGTCACCCTAAAAGTGCCTCATCCGGACAGCGAAAATGTCACCGCAAAATACCACCCTTTCTCAGGCCGCTTATCGGGTGACAATATCGTGGGCCACGAGGCCCAAAAAAACATTGACTTAAAAGCAAAAGCACTAAAAATTGGCTTAGGGTACATTACCAGGGTATAGTAGTATAGAAACAATACAACATGGCCACCCTGACGGTATTTCAGTTATCCTTCGGGGAGCCCCAGGACTATCTGGGCACCAATTGGAACCCCCCGATAATGGTGCCTGTGCTCCCCATTACCACCCTCTCTGCCCCCTTTCGTGCCAGAGATGCGAAAGGGGGCAAGGTTTAGATCATGTCTTCTGTCGGTGACCTTTTCTGGGGATTCGGTTTCTGGGCGAAATGGTTCATGCTGGTGAATTCTTCGGATTTTTTTGGAAAGGGGCTCTAGGGTATGGAGTCAGGTTCTCTTCTATGGTTACTCATCTTCGGTGGATTGATGTTCCTCATGCACCGTGCCGGTGGTTGTTGTGGAGGCTTTGGTCATCACCACAAAGGACGGGACCACCGGGATTCCGGTGACGAGTCCGGTCCGGCCCACCAATCCCATAAGGATACGGGTGCTGATGCAAGGGGCCCAAACCAGGTGGCTTCGCGGCAAACCCAGGATATGGTCCAGGACCCGGTTTGTGGAATGTCGGTTAAAACCGAGGAAGCAGTCAGCAAGGTAGTTGGGGGCCAGAGGTACTATTTCTGCAGTGGTGCCTGCGCGGATAAATTCAATGGGGAGAGGTAGGATCTGGGTGCTTGGAGGACGTGAGAAGAAAAGCCCTCATGATGCCTAAATGGCGGCGTCACGAAGAAGAAGAAGGAAAGCCCCTGAGGGTTGATGACGGAACAGGGGGGTGTGAACCTTGTCGGCATATGATTACGGGTTGTGGCCTTCGGTGGTATTTAATGTCGCCTTTTTTGGGGCCTTTTTGTTAAGTTTTCTCCGGCCAAGAAAAAAAGTGGAATGGCGGTCCATGGGTCTTGTTGGAGCCTTCATTCTGGCCCTGTTTGCGGAAATGTACGGGTTTCCCCTGACCATTTTTGTGGTGACGTCGGTGCTGGGAGGCCAACTGGGAGTGGCCGATCCCTTTGCCCATATCAACGGGCATCTCTGGGGAACCCTGATGGGCTTCTCTGAAGGCGGCAAGCTCATCATCTGCCAGCTAGGGAACCTTTTGATGATCGGCGGCCTGGTTATCCTAGGACGGGGCTGGTTCCTGATTCACCGTGCCCAAGGTTCCCTGGTTACCCATGGACTGTACCGCTGGGTGCGGCACCCCCAGTATACAGGGCTATTCTTGCTGACAGTGGGGATGCTCATTCAATGGCCCACCGTAGTCACCCTCCTCATGTGGCCAATCCTGGTCTGGACGTACTACCGTCTCGCCAGGAGGGAGGAGGAAGAGTTAATCCTGCTCTTTAGAGAGAGGTATGAGGATTACCGGCGGGTTACGCCTGCCTTTTGGCCGGCTTTTTCTAAGAGAAAAAAAGAATTATTGAGTTGATCCGGAAAAGCAGGTCCGATCCCATGGAAAGGCTTGTTAGATTCTTAGTGTAAAGTTACTGTAGGGATTTGAGGGAGTTAAATAAAGAGGAAAAAAGGCGCAAGTAGAAGAAGAGAGAGTGCACCGCCCTGAGAGGCTCAGGAAAAGTTGACAATGCTAAAATTCCTAAGCTATACTTGAGATAGCCTTGAGCAAGGAGGTCGTTCTCCGTGGCGGAGCCTATTCATTACGTCCGGGATAAGGAACGGTTGCTCGAACGTCTTAGAAAGATTGAAGGTCAGGTTCGTGGTATACACCGCATGGTTGAGAACGACCGGTACTGCGTGGATATTCTGGCGCAAATTGCTGCCGTTCGTTCTGCTTTGAACAGGGTCGGTTTGATTCTCCTGGAGAGCCATACCCGGGGGTGTGTGGCACGCTCCATCAGGGAGGACCACGGCGATGAAGCCATCGAAGAGCTGATGACGGTGCTCTTCAAGTTTATTAAATAAGGTAGGTAGTGGCAGTAGAAAAAAATGAGAGTGTTCGGTAGCTGTTTATTTTCACGCTAGAAAACAGAGAGCCCTGTAGGCTTCCGGAAGGGTTTCGCGAAAAAGCTTTTGGCCGGTTGAGGAGATATAAGTCCTAAAGGAAATGCAGTGGGACGAGTGGGACGCCTAGGGCGTCTTTTTTCTTTTGCTGGGACTCCTTCACTGTTCTTCAAACCTTCTTCATAATTTGCCCACATTCTCTTCAAATTTGTGAAGTAAAATGCCTTTGGGGACACATTACCCCGGTAGGGTACAAAAGAGAAGGAGGCCAATGATTTGAAAAAAGGTGTATGGTTAATCTTGCTTATTCTGGT
>SESX01000176.1 GCA_004367365.1 Candidatus Acetocimmeria pyornia | reverse complement strand
GGGGGAGATACCACTGCTGCCTGACCAGGCCTCACCTTTTTACAGCCGTTTTGGGACTTGACCTGTCGGCAATAACCGGCACGGGGAATGTTGTTTCAATCCCCTATAGCTGGGTCACAAACCCTTGCCGCGATAGAAAACCCTTTTCTGTGGTTTCATGTTTCAATCCCCTATAGCTGGGTCACAAACGAGGTGAAAACCATGACACATATAACTCGACTATTCGTTTCAATCCCCTATAGCTGGGTCACAAACCAGAGATTATGACTGATGTCTGTGCCATCGTGGTGTTTCAATCCCCTATAGCTGGGTCACAAACCGTCGGCCCACTGTAGGAGTTTCTGGTTGGATACCTGTTTCAATCCCCTATAGCTGGGTCACAAACTCTGGCAGCGGCTGGTATAAACCTGGTGAATTTCACGTTTCAATCCCCTATAGCTGGGTCACAAACATGTTTGCTGCGATCTTACCGATCTTTGGATTTTGGTTTCAATCCCCTATAGCTGGGTCACAAACGGGAATTGCTGTTCGACCTTCGTCAAGGCTCTCTCGTTTCAATCCCCTATAGCTGGGTCACAAACGACTGGAACGACGATTCTGTTAAGGCCCTGAAACCTTGTTTCAATCCCCTATAGCTGGGTCACAAACGACATGGCAAAGCAGATTTTCATGTTTGAGCATCTGGATTTCAATCCCCTATAGCTGGGTCACAAACCCCTTTTCCCCGCCCTATTTTGGGGCCCCGATGGTTTGAATTTCAATCCCCTATAGCTGGGTCACAAACCTGGAGAGGCTGCGGGAGGAAGTTGACGAGCTGGATTTCAATCCCCTATAGCTGGGTCACAAACGGTGGAGGCGGAACCCGGAGACGAGCCTGTGGCTGATTTCAATCCCCTATAGCTGGGTCACAAACTGAGCCATGACCTCCTTTCACACAGGTATATAATGGATTTCAATCCCCTATAGCTGGGTCACAAACGTCGTCACGGTGCGCGGCCGGACGCACGAAGTCTGATTTCAATCCCCTATAGCTGGGTCACAAACCAGAAAAAGCAGCTGGAAGAACAGGTCCAGAAGCTAGATTTCAATCCCCTATAGCTGGGTCACAAACCAGGAAGAGAACCGCCGGTTTCTCTTGGCCCTGGGGTAATTTCAATCCCCTATAGCTGGGTCACAAACCTCCTAAGCCAGAATATCACCTTGTCACCTATAGAGATTTCAATCCCCTATAGCTGGGTCACAAACTACGATGGGCAGCTTTATCCCGGCAAGCACGAGGATTTCAATCCCCTATAGCTGGGTCACAAACAAGTACTCGCCACCCTTGATTTCATCTTCCGTCACAATTTCAATCCCCTATAGCTGGGTCACAAACCTCGGCGCCGGGTCCTGCCATCGGCCGCCGGCCGGATTTCAATCCCCTATAGCTGGGTCACAAACGCTGTTGTCTAGTATGCGAGGACCGCCGCCAGTGCTCTATTTCAATCCCCTATAGCTGGGTCACAAACCGTGCTCGGAGCCGCCATAGGCCTCCCAGATCGGATTTCAATCCCCTATAGCTGGGTCACAAACGCATGAACCCGCTGTTTCGAGCGTAGACGAGCATCTTCGATTTCAATCCCCTATAGCTGGGTCACAAACCAAGTATGACATTGGGCCGAGTGCGAAAGATGACGAATTTCAATCCCCTATAGCTGGGTCACAAACGGATACGTCCCCTAGCAGGACCAAGCACTTCTCGCATTTCAATCCCCTATAGCTGGGTCACAAACGCGCGTTCTCCGGCGCTTCTCTGCTGATCGGGTATATTGATTTCAATCCCCTATAGCTGGGTCACAAACCTCTCTTCGACCTCACCCGGTCCCGTAGGAGCCAGATTTCAATCCCCTATAGCTGGGTCACAAACTGACATATTATATCCCGTACTACTACCCCAGGTTTTTCATTTCAATCCCCTATAGCTGGGTCACAAACTTTCCTCCCTTGTCGGGAGGATAGGGTGAATATTTCTGATTTCAATCCCCTATAGCTGGGTCACAAACCGCTGCACCCGAACTATCTGCCACCACGAATCGAAATTTCAATCCCCTATAGCTGGGTCACAAACCCCATGATGAAGGTTGGCAATTGCTCGAAGATCTGATTTCAATCCCCTATAGCTGGGTCACAAACGACTACCCCCGACGTCTCCTTTGTGGCCGTGGCCCTATTTCAATCCCCTATAGCTGGGTCACAAACGCCACTTCCAGCTCTTCGGCAGCGTCCTTGGACAGGATTTCAATCCCCTATAGCTGGGTCACAAACTGCGCGCCCCCATCATGCTGTCACCCTTTACCCGATTTCAATCCCCTATAGCTGGGTCACAAACTGAAGTGATTCTGCGCAAGAAGCGCAGAGAGGAAGTAGGATTTCAATCCCCTATAGCTGGGTCACAAACCTTCTTCGTCGTTGTAGTAGATGCTAGGAAAAGCGAATTTCAATCCCCTATAGCTGGGTCACAAACGGTCCGGGACGGAGAACAGCCCTGGCCGCCCGTCGAAATTTCAATCCCCTATAGCTGGGTCACAAACCCAAATAGCGGCGCGACGGCTGAGGAAGCTGAAGACATTTCAATCCCCTATAGCTGGGTCACAAACCGTGATAGCATGGGAAAGACCCACCAGCGCAGGGCATTTCAATCCCCTATAGCTGGGTCACAAACCGCGGTAGAAGATCATTTCCTTCTCGGCCTTCATTCATTTCAATCCCCTATAGCTGGGTCACAAACGCGAAACGGCCCGCAAGGGCCGTCGCGGGAATGCCGATTTCAATCCCCTATAGCTGGGTCACAAACGACCCTGACGAGGGAAGAGGCCCTGCGCCTCCTCGATTTCAATCCCCTATAGCTGGGTCACAAACCAGGGCTGCATACTGGGCATAACGGTATTACCGATATTTCAATCCCCTATAGCTGGGTCACAAACCAAATACTCTATGAGGAGGTTGTACTGTGGCAGACTAATTTCAATCCCCTATAGCTGGGTCACAAACCCGAGTTCGGCCCGGAGATACTCCGCACTGTCCGATTTCAATCCCCTATAGCTGGGTCACAAACTCCATACCGGTTGGCTCCCGGCCCGTCCGCTCCCATTTCAATCCCCTATAGCTGGGTCACAAACGGTTCGAGGTTGCAGGTGTGGCCGTTCTCGCGGGCATTTCAATCCCCTATAGCTGGGTCACAAACCCGGTGCAGTTCGGGGGACGGTTCGTGCTGAAGTAATTTCAATCCCCTATAGCTGGGTCACAAACTATACGGGCGTGGGGAGAAAGTTATCCCTGCGTTGAAAATTTCAATCCCCTATAGCTGGGTCACAAACTCTGGTGGAGGAAAGTTTCCCGCCAAGGACTTCCTGATTTCAATCCCCTATAGCTGGGTCACAAACGGCATGATGGTTGCTTATAAACGATGTGATGGATATAATTTCAATCCCCTATAGCTGGGTCACAAACTTCTCTCCCATCTTGTGCGGGAGAGGAACAGTTCTCCATTTCAATCCCCTATAGCTGGGTCACAAACTCGGGCCCCGTCTCAGGCCCCGGCCCTGGCGGTCGGTTTCAATCCCCTATAGCTGGGTCACAAACGAAGCATACGTGAGATATATAGAGAAATTCAGACGTTTCAATCCCCTATAGCTGGGTCACAAACCAGGGAGATGGGGGAAGAACTCTGAAACCCTTGTCTGGGTTTCAATCCCCTATAGCTGGGTCACAAACCATCAACTATGGTTTGAGAATCATGACTATATATGGTTTCAATCCCCTATAGCTGGGTCACAAACCAGGTGGGGCGGATAGAGATCAACCAAGCCAAAGGTGGTTTCAATCCCCTATAGCTGGGTCACAAACGTGGGCCGGCAAAATGGGTCTGTACCAGTAGCCACGTTTCAATCCCCTATAGCTGGGTCACAAACGCCGTTGGTGCCCGGATTCATTCAAGCAGACCAGGTTTCAATCCCCTATAGCTGGGTCACAAACCCGATTACGATGCCCAGGGCAATTTGGTGGCTACTGGTAGTTTCAATCCCCTATAGCTGGGTCACAAACATAGCTGGCCCTGGGGATTTGCGGGACTTGGATATGTTTCAATCCCCTATAGCTGGGTCACAAACCGTCGGAGGAGGTGTAGGAATGCCAAGAGTAGACGGTTTCAATCCCCTATAGCTGGGTCACAAACGCGGAGCAGCTCCACCCAAAGGTCATATTCTGGATGTTTCAATCCCCTATAGCTGGGTCACAAACGGGATGGAGTGGTACCGCGAGCAGGGTGGGCCGTTGTTTCAATCCCCTATAGCTGGGTCACAAACATAACAAGCCTCGGCGGTTGGCTGAAAGAGAACGTGTTTCAATCCCCTATAGCTGGGTCACAAACTGGGGATCGCGTGCGCTGGATGTATATGATCCGGGTTTCAATCCCCTATAGCTGGGTCACAAACCGCACCGGCCACGGTGCTGCGCGCGCTGTCTATTCCAGTTTCAATCCCCTATAGCTGGGTCACAAACTTCACGTCTTTCTCGAATAGCCGCGCCCCTATTGCTCGTTTCAATCCCCTATAGCTGGGTCACAAACCACAGGCCCCGCCGCTTGTTAGGGGGTTGGGGCCTAGTTTCAATCCCCTATAGCTGGGTCACAAACGAGAACTGCACCCTATGAGCACCCTTCATCGTTGCCTCGTTTCAATCCCCTATAGCTGGGTCACAAACGACGGTGAGGGCGTAAATGTAGCCGGCGATGGTGGTTTCAATCCCCTATAGCTGGGTCACAAACGCGCCTACGAGAAGGCATTCCAGAAGCTGAAGAACGGGTTTCAATCCCCTATAGCTGGGTCACAAACGCGGCCCAGGCGCCGGCGGTTCGTAAAGACTCGCAGGTTTCAATCCCCTATAGCTGGGTCACAAACCATACAGAAAGCCAAAGTCCTTATTACCATAGCGAGTTTCAATCCCCTATAGCTGGGTCACAAACTCGAGTACGGCCCGGGTGTACCAGCGGCGGACCAGTTTCAATCCCCTATAGCTGGGTCACAAACCAGCGGGTGACCAGGTGCATGCCGTGAAGATGATCGATGTTTCAATCCCCTATAGCTGGGTCACAAACCGGCATAGTAGGTTTTCCCGGAGCCCGTCACTCCAGTTTCAATCCCCTATAGCTGGGTCACAAACGAGAAGTCCAAGAATACCTAGGCCACGCTGACATGTTTCAATCCCCTATAGCTGGGTCACAAACCCCATCCCATTATACCCCAAACCCCTTGATATTTCTAGCATAATTGGCAACTC
>SESX01000175.1 GCA_004367365.1 Candidatus Acetocimmeria pyornia | reverse complement strand
TGGGTAAGGCAAAATTTGAGCGGACGAAGCCGCACGTCAACGTTGGTACGATCGGGCATGTTGACCACGGGAAGACGACCCTCACGGCGGCCATTACGAAGGTACTAGCGCAGGCGGGGAAAGCTGAATTTATAGCATTCGACCAGATTGACAAGGCGCCGGAGGAGAAGGAGAGAGGGATCACCATTGCGACGGCGCACGTAGAGTACGAGACAGAGGCGAGGCATTATGCCCACGTGGACTGTCCTGGTCACGCCGACTATGTGAAGAACATGATCACGGGTGCGGCGCAGATGGATGGTTCGATCCTGGTAGTCTCGGCGGCAGACGGTCCGATGCCTCAGACGCGGGAGCACATCCTGCTGGCGAGGCAGGTAGGGGTACCGACCATCGTGGTCTTTTTGAACAAAGCGGACATGGTGGATGACGAGGAGCTTTTGGAGCTGGTAGAGTTAGAAGTGAGGGAACTGCTGAGCCAGTACGAATTTCCCGGGGATGATGTCCCGGTGGTGACCGGGTCGGCTTTAAAGGCATTGGAATGTGGTTGTGGGAATCGGGACTGCGAGTGGTGCAGCAAGATCTGGGAGCTCATGGATGCAGTAGACGAGTATATACCGACCCCGGAACGTGATGTAGATAAACCCTTCCTGATGCCCATCGAAGACGTTTTCAGCATCACAGGTCGAGGGACAGTAACGACGGGACGAGTTGAGAGGGGCAGAGTGAAAGTAGGGGACGAGGTTGAGATCGTAGGGTTTGACGATGAGCCGCAAAAGACGGTCGTGACGGGTGTCGAGATGTTCCGGAAGCTGCTGGACGAAGCAGTGGCAGGAGATAACATTGGGACGCTGTTGAGGGGAATTGACAAAGACGAGGTAGAGAGGGGCCAGGTTTTGGCGAAGCCGGGTTCCATCAAGCCGCTCCGGAAATTCAGTTCAGAAGTCTACGTTTTGACAAAGGAAGAAGGGGGAAGGCACACCCCGTTCTTCAACGGGTACCGGCCGCAGTTTTACTTCCGGACCACGGATGTCACGGGAGTAGTTAAGCTTCCGGAGGGAGTCGAGATGGTGATGCCTGGGGACAACGTGAAGATGGAAATCGAGCTCATCACACCCATTGCCATCGAGGAAGGACTCCGGTTTGCCATCCGCGAAGGCGGGCGGACCGTTGGTGCCGGTGTTGTTAGTAGTGTTGAAGAGTAGTCCTTGATGCCGCCCTTGAAGGGGCGCTACCACGGAGGATGAAAATCGGAGGCGGTATTTCGCAAAGTTGCACGCCAGGGTTGCTCCGGAGCGAGCCGGGTTATGCCGCAGCCCCAGGGGGGCAAGGTAACCCTTACTGAGAAGCGGCCTTGTCCAGGAAACAGGTCGGGATTTCTGGAGTAGATAGATAAGTGGTCTTTCATCCATGCGATTTGGAGGTCGCGAGGGGAATAAGACTGTCCAAGAACAAGCGGCCTCCTCGCATGCTCTATGCCCCCAGTTTGACCATCCGGCGGTTCGAAGGGCCGGGAGAAGCAGGATCGGATTTGAGCAACAGGGTAATGTAAGCGGTTTTGGACGCGAGGGAAGGAGGGAAAACATGGCAGCACAAAGGGTGAGGATCCGCTTGAAGGCTTTTGAACACCAGATCCTGGACCAGTCGGCGCAAAAAATTGTTGAGACGGCGCGGAGGACGGGCGCCAAGGTAGCCGGACCGGTTCCCCTTCCTACGGAAAAAAAGGTTTACACGATCCTTACGGCGCCCAATGGTGAGAAGGATATCAGGGAACAGTTTGAACTGCGGACCCACAAAAGGCTTATTGACATCATCAATCCAACCCAGAAAACAGTTGATTCCCTGATGCGTCTTGACTTACCAGCCGGTGTGGATATCGAAATCAAACTCTAGCAGGGTAGGTAGTCCTGATGCGACCGGCCTAGTTTGCAGGCGAGGGAGGTGCGAGTGATGACGAGGGGCATATTGGGCGAAAAACTAGGTATGACCCAGGTCTTTGATGAAGAAGGGAACGCCATTCCTGTTACGGTCATCAAGGCAGGCCCCTGTACGGTTGTGCAGAAAAAGGTGTCCAACAAGGACGGGTATAATGCCATTCAACTCGGGTACGGAGCGATAAAACCCAAGAAGGCAAACAGGCCTCTTAAGGGACATTTCGATAAGGCCAAGGTTGGCCCGGTGGCCCATTTGAGGGAGTTTCGGCTGGAAAAGCCTGATGAATACGAGGTGGGCCAGGAAATAAAGGTAGATATTTTCAAGCCAGGTGATGTGGTGGATGTTACCGGTACCTCGCGGGGCAAAGGTTTTGCTGGGGCCATCAAGAGATGGGGGTTTCACCGGGGTCCCATGAGCCATGGTTCCAAGTACCATCGTGGGCCTGGCTCCCTGGGAGCTTCTGCTGACCCCTCGCGGGTACTAAAAGGTAGGAAAATGCCCGGTCGTATGGGTGGAGAGAAAACAACGGTTCAAAACATCAAGGTGGTTAAGGTAGACCCAGACCGGAATCTTCTTTTGGTCAAAGGGGCAGTCCCCGGAGCAAGAGGGAGTATTGTCGCCATCAGGGACGCCGTTAAGGTCCGGTAAAAGGTTGAAGTCTTCAAAGAAGGAGGACCGCCGTCATGCCGAAGCTGACTGTATACAACATGGAGGGGGCTGCCGTTGGTGAACAGGACCTTTCGGAGGCCGTATTTGCCGCTCCGGTGAACAAGTCTCTCCTTCACCAGGCCGTGGTACGGCACCTGACCAACCAGAGGGTAGGTAGTGCGTCTACCCGGACCAGGGCCGAAGTGCGCGGGGGCGGACGGAAGCCCTGGCGGCAGAAAGGACTAGGGCGTGCTCGTCACGGTACCATACGTTCACCGATCTGGAAGGGCGGCGGTGTAGCTTTTGGGCCGAAGCCCAGGGAGTACGAGCACAAGATGCCCACGAAAGCCAGGAGGGTAGCCCTGAGATCCGCTCTTTCGGCCAAGGCTGATGCAGGGGAGATCGTTTTGGTTGATGAGCTTTCCTTTACAGAACCAAAAACCAGAGAAATGAAAAAGCTTCTTGAGAACCTGGAGATTAACAGGAAGGTACTGATCGTAATTTCGCAGCGGGATGTTAACGTTGAAAAGTCGGCCCGGAACCTTCCTGGAGTCAAGATAACCCTGGCCCGGCTTTTGAATGTTTATGATGTTCTGAGTCATGACTTCCTTCTCATGACGAAGGATGCAGTGTCAGGAGTTGAGGAGGTGCTGGCCGGGTGAGTACTGATCCGAGGGATATCATTATCAGGCCTGTCATTTCAGAGAAAAGCATGGCCGAGATGGCCGAGGGGAAGTACACCTTTATCGTCGACCGTAAGGCCAATAAGGTTGAGATCAAGAAGGCCATTGAAGGAATCTTCGATGTCAAGGTCGCTAAGGTTAATACCATCAACATGCGCGGCAAGATGCGGCGCATGGGGGTTTTCCGTGGGCGCCAACCAGACTGGAAGAAAGCCATTGTCAAGCTCCGTGAGGGTGACAGCATCAAGTTCTTTGAAGGAATGGTCTAAGAGGAGCTGCACGCCGGTGAGCAGGGCCAGAAACAGGCCCACTGCCCGGAAGCAAGACTAAAAAACTGCTGGCCAGGTAGAGCTTGCAGCTAGGCATCTTCAGACCGACCCCCACCCGTGCCGCTTCCCAGGAGATATGACCCAGGTATTTTGGGGTAACGAGATGGTATTGGTTGTTGACCAGGGGCTAAGGAGGGATAGGGATGCCCATTACAAAGTTCAAACCAACTTCCCCGGGAAGAAGACAGATGACGGTTAGTACCTTTGAGGAAATTACCAGGGATGAACCAGAAAAGTCCCTTGTTGAACCCCTCAAGAAAACTGGTGGCCGTAACAACCAGGGGCGGATTTCCATCCGTCACCGCGGGAGAGGACATAAACGCCTTTACCGCCGCGTGGATTTCAAACGTGATAAGGATGGTATACCGGCCAAGGTGGCGAGCATTGAATATGACCCGAACCGGTCTGCCAGGCTGGCCCTGCTGCACTATGCTGACGGGGAGAAACGCTACATCCTGGCTCCGGTCGGCCTCGCCGTGGGCGACGAAGTGCTATCGGGCGAGGGGGCAGATATCAAACCTGGGAACGCCATGCCCCTTCGGAACATGCCCACTGGAACAATAGTTCATAACATTGAGCTTAAACCGGGCAAAGGTGGGCAGATGGTTCGTTCGGCCGGGGCTGCTGCCCAAATCATGGCGAAGGAAGGGGATTACGCCCACCTCCGTTTACCGTCTGGAGAGGTCCGCCTGGTGCATTTAGCCTGCCGGGCAACCGTCGGACAGGTTGGAAATATCGACCATGAAAATATTTCTAAGGGTAAGGCCGGGCGAACGCGGTGGATGGGACGCAGGCCAAGGGTACGGGGTAGTGTTATGAATCCGGTCGACCATCCCCACGGTGGTGGTGAGGGCCGGGCGCCCATCGGTAGAGAACATCCTGTTACACCGTGGGGTAAACCCACCATCGGATACAAGACGAGAAAGAAGAACAAGGAATCAGACCGTTACATTATCCGTCGTCGGAAGAAGTGAGACCAGTTTTTCCGTCGGTTTCAACTTAACATTGTCCTGGAAGGGGGGCAAGGCAATTGGGTAGGTCGCTAAGAAAGGGACCATATGTTGACGAAAAACTGATGAGGAAGGTCAGGGCTCTAAACGAAAAAGGAGCGAAACGGGTGATCAAGACTTGGGCCCGGGCCTGTACCATCGTTCCGGAAATGGTGGGACATACCATTGCCGTTCACGACGGCCGACGTCATGTTCCAATATATATTACCGAGGATATGGTCGGGCACAAACTCGGTGAGTTTGCCCCAACCCGAACCTTCCGGGGGCATGGTGCTCATACCGAACGGTCAACCGCACTCAAGTAGCCGGTTGTTGAACAGGAGGGTGGTTTAGATGGAAGAGGCGAGGGCAGTAGCGCGCTTCGTCAGGATCGCCCCGCGGAAAGTGCGCGCGCTCGTTGATCTCGTTCGGGGCAAATCCGTAGATGAGGCTTTGAGCCTTTTGAAACACATTCCCAGGCGGGGTTCGCGTGTGGTAGAAAAGGTTCTAAAATCGGCTGTCGCTAACGCAGAACACAATTATGACTTGGACCCGGATGTCCTGTATGTGGCCGAAGCTTATGTA
Source organism: Candidatus Acetocimmeria pyornia (assembly GCA_004367365.1). Lineage (GTDB taxonomy): Bacteria > Bacillota > Sulfobacillia > UBA3575 > UBA3575 > Acetocimmeria > Acetocimmeria pyornia. The sequence continues at coordinate 190 of SESX01000175.1, read as the reverse complement.
GACCAGGGGCCAACCATGAAGCGCTGGCGTCCGCGCATGAGGGGACGTCCCTTTATGATCCGGAAGCGAACATCCCACATCACCGTTGTAGTGCGTGAAAAAAAGGAGGGATAAACCGGAATGGGGCAAAAAGTCCATCCCAAGGGCCTTCGAATTGGGATCATCAAGGATTGGGATGCCAAGTGGTACG
>SESX01000174.1 GCA_004367365.1 Candidatus Acetocimmeria pyornia | reverse complement strand
CCGCAGCCACAAACTCGCGGTGGCTGCGGCTGGTCCTCCGCCGCCTGCGGTTCTTGAACTTGTTCGCTGACCGCCGCTTAGGAAGCCGCGACCTACCTCTTCATTGGCACTCCTAGTGCAGACTGTAACAACGGGTTACTCACCGTCCCGGGGCTGCGGCATCACCGTCTCGCTCCTGAGCAAGCCTGGCGTGCAACTCATGGTACTACCCGGTCAAGGGGCCGCTGAATACCGGGTCAAATTTTCATCGTCCGTAGTACCGCCCCTTGTGGGGCATGGAGCACTACGAAATGTCCCAACGGCGCCGGCCTTCCTTCGCCGCGTCACGTTCACCGTATCGTTGTCATGAACCTCGGCGGCTCCGGGCCACAGCCACAAACGTGGTGCCGCCGCTTCGGACGCGGCATGGAGCACTAGTCTCTTTTCGACCCTAAGACCACCTCTACCGGAACACTACCTCCTCCAGGTCGCCACCAGTTCTGGCCTCAACAGGCAGCAGCAGCAGCAGCGGTATGGGGCCTATCGCCAGAATTTTGCAAGGAAATGGGCACCAACAAGGAATTATTCTCACCAAACCGTTGGCCTGCAGCCTCTCAGGCTCTTTCACACCCTCATCCAAACTTCAGCTGGTTTCGAATCTATCCGATAATTTATTTACGACTGATGTTAAGGGGGGGATTGGTCCGAGTTATGTCTGACAGCAAAACCACCATCAGGCCCGAGGTCGCAAACCGTGTAGCGCAACTGATCCATTCCACTATCGATCATCACGTGATCATCAGCAGTCGGGAAGGAATCATCATTGCTTCCAGCCTTCCGGAACGTGTTGGGAACTACCACGAGTTCGCCGCACGGATTGGCCGCGGCGAGATGGACGAAACCGCCGTCACCCTGGAGGACGAAAAAAAATACGAAAAAGTCAGGGCCGGTTACAACTGCGTGATTACCATGGACGGTGAACGTATTGGCAGTATCGGCATGGCCGGTGACCCGGAGAAGCTCCGGCTCCTGACGCGGGTTGCCGCCAAGCTGGTGGTGGCAGAGCTTAAAGCTGCCGACAAGAACGAGATGATCCAAAGGGACGTCCTCGCCAACATTGAGGAGGTAGCCGCGGCAGCCGAACAGATCTCCGCGGGAGCACAGCAGTTGGCCTCAGTGGGAGAGTCGTTGGAGGCATTGGTCAGCCAGGTCCAGGAGAAGGTAGAAGCCACCAATACCATCCTGGAATTCATCAATGAAGTGGCCAACAAGACGAACCTCCTGGGACTTAACGCCGCCATTGAGGCCGCCCACGCCGGCAAGTTCGGAGCCGGTTTCAACGTCGTGGCCTCGGAAATCAGAAAACTGGCTGAAGAAAGCTCCAACTCCGTGGATCAAATCACCGAAATGCTGGGCGAGTTAAAGGAATCCATCTCCCGGGCTGCCCGTGAAATTGGCCAGACATCACAGATTTCTGAAGAACAGGCCGTTGCCACCCAAAGTATTGCCGAAAGAATCCAGGAAATTCAAGCCCTGGTCGAGAGCCTCGTGAGCAACACCTGAGCCCCGGCGGCTTTTATTAGCTTTTTGCATAACCACAAAACCTATGACCCTGCCCCCTTTTCCCCGGACCTGGCCTCATGGTAGGACTTGGACAGGCCCCGGGGAAATTCCTTCGTCAACCACCCTGAAACCCTGGCCCCTACCCCCCTCCCCGCACCACTTTCCCCCGCGAACAGGCACCCCGTGCCATTACGCGGCATAAACTGATCCTGTCTAAGGGAAAGCTGCAAAACGGAAGACAGGAGCGGTCGTGGGATGCACCTGGCTACGGTATTGGAGCTGGCAAGCCACCGTTATCCTGAGGTTTGGGCCATCGTTGAGCGGATCCGGAAGCACACCCGGCGCTTTTCCTATGGGACGTGGAACCGCCGGGTAAATGCGGTCGCCCGAGGGCTGGTCCAGGCCGGGGTCCAGCCTGGAGACCGTGTCGGTCTCTGTGCCGCCAACGGAGAGGCTACAGCCACAACCTATTTTGCCGTCCATAAAGCTGGGGCAGTGGCCGTCTTCTTAAACACCCGGTGGAAGGCCCCAGAGCTCGCTCATGCCTTGGATGACTCCGACGTCCGGGCCCTTCTCTACGACCGGACCACGGCTGCAGAGGTGGAACAGGCTCTGAACCTGTCCGGCCGAAGCGTGGTCCGGGTCACGGCCGGAATGAAAGCCAGCAGCCGGGAGAGAAACACCCTCAGGTACGAGGATCTGGCAGCAGAACCGACCGTCCAAGCCCCGAACCTTCCCCGCCGGGACACCGAGGTCGGCACCATCCTGTACACATCGGGGACTACCGGGCGACCCAAGGGCGTACCCCGTAGCCACCGGAACGACTACTATGCCGCCCTGGCCATGATCCTGGAGCACAGGTGGACACGGTTCGAACGGACCCTTGCCGTCATGCCCCTCTACCATACCATGGGCCTGCATACCCTGATCAGTATGGTGATCCTTAATGGTGCATCCATCCTGCTCCCAGGCTTCGACCCGGCGGAATGTCTCGGTTGCATCGCGGCAGAAAGGGTAACAGCGCTCTACCTGGTTCCCACCGCCTACCACGACCTGGTGGAGCAGGCGAGAAGGTCCGGTCAGCCTGCCCCCCAGGTGGGTAAGCTTGCCACTGCCGGGGCACCGATGCCAGTCTCCCTGGTTGAAAAGTGCCGCGCCGCCTTCAGCCCTAAGGTTTTCGTCAACCACTACGGGTGCACCGAAATGCACATCATCAGCGTTAACCCCAACCTGACACGAAAACCCGAGTCCGTAGGACGTCCAGCCCTCCACAGCAGGGTCCGGGTGGTGAAGGCCGACCCCAACCGCCAGGTGCCACCCACAGAAGTCCTACCCCGGGGAACAACGGGAGAAATCATCGTCGAAGCCGCTTCCCCCCAGGCCTTTTCCGGGTACCTGAACCAGCCCGAGGCCACAGAACAGGCACTCCGGGACGGCTGGTACTTTACCGGCGACCTCGGGTTCATGGATTCTGAAGGAGACCTGCACCTTGTGGGAAGGGTAGACGAGATGATCAACACTGGAGGTGAAAACGTCTACCCGGCCGAAGTGGAAGAGGTTTTGCGGCATCACCCCGGGGTACGTGATGTCGCCGTTGTCGGCATGCCTGACGAACGGTGGGGGGAAATCGTGACCGCCTTTGTTGTTCCCGCTTCCGGTGCCCCGAGTCCCGAAACCCTCGAGCAGTTCTGCATCGAGAGCCCGGCCCTGGCCCGGTACAAACGGCCCCGGCGGTACATTTTCGTGCAGGCGATCCCCAGGTCCCCAGCCGGCAAGGTCCTGCGCTCGCTCCTGAAAGAAGGCCGATATACCCTGTTCAGGGATAACCAGGAAGGAAGATTGGCCGGCCGGTAAGAGTTTACTGGAAGGGAGATGATTTGGGTATGCTGTCCAGTCGCCTGGCCCACTTTGAACTACCACCCCAGTGGTCGACCATGCGGGAAGCCGCGCAGCTGGAGCAGAAAACGGGCAGGCGCATCATTCACATGGAAAAAGGGGATTACGCATCACCCGAGTTCAAGCCCCCCGGGGAAGCCTTGGAGGCCGTGCGAACCTCACTGGAAAAAGGCTATGTCCGTTACTCACCGGGTCCTGGACTCTGGTCCCTCCGGGAGGCCCTCGCCGAGGAAATGAGCCTGAGGGGACGCCCCACTGTGCCTGAAGAGATTATCGTTACTCCCGGTGCCAAGTTTGCCATTGCCGCGACTCTGCTCCTCTTTCTTGATGACGGCGACGAGGTAATTATGCCGGACCCAGGGTACCCACCCGACGAATTCTGGGCCCGGTACCAGCGGGCTACCATCAGGCACGTAACCTTCCGGGATCCACGGAACGTTGACACCAGTCAACTGGCACGACTCATCACCCCACGCACCCGGCTCGTGATCTTGAATACCCCCCAAAGGCCCAACGGGCAGCTTGTTGAAAATACTGATGAAATAGCCGAGGTGCTGGCAAAGTTCCCCCACGTTACTGTCGTTTCCGACGAGATCTTCTCCAAGATCGTCTACCCACCGTACCAGCACCGGTCCCTGGCAAATCACCCCGAACTTCGGGGGCGCACGGTCGTCATCGACACCTTTTCCAAGTCGCACGTCATGACCGGGTTCCGCATCGGTTGGGTGACTGCCCCCGTTCATCTCGCCGAGAAGTACGATATCCTGGTTCAAAACAGCTGCACAAACGTCTCCACCATCATTCAGGAAGCAGCCCTCGCCGCCCTCAAGGCCCCCGAAACCTTCCACCGGAACCTGATGAAGAACCTGAAACGCAAGCGTGACTTGGCCTGGAAGGTGGTCTCTGGTTCGAAACACCTTTCAGGGGACAATGCCCAGGGTACCTTCTACCTCTACCTCAAGCTGCCTGACGGTTTTGACGACCGGGAAACGGCACACCACCTTCTGAAAAATGGTGTGGCGGTCGTTCCTGGCTCTGCCTTCGGCCCGTCTGGAGCCGGCCACCTGCGCCTGACCTTCACCTTGGAGGATGAGATTCTGCTGGAGGGCGTGGAGCGTCTCGTTGAGGCCGTCGACAAGCTGGTGGGGTAACATGCCTGGCGAGGGGGCTTCAGGTGGTGTCCAAAACTGGTGTCAAAAACACTCAAGGCCATGAAACGAGAACTGGACGACCTTTTCCAGGGCCTAGACGGTGTCCCCTTCGGCCCGTGGCCAGGGACGGTAGTCACCGGGATCTCCATTGACTCCCGGCAGGTGCAGCCTGGTGACCTCTTCGTGGCCTTGAAGGGCCAAAATACCGACGGGATGCGCTTTCTGCCTGACGCCATCCGCCGGGGAGCCAGGGCACTGGTCCTGCCCCTGGAAGGCAGTGTACCGCCAGGATTTCCGGGCCTCAGGGTCCCGGACCCCCGCAGGGTACTGGCCGTGATTGCAGCCCGGTTTTACGGTAACCCCTCCCGGGACCTCTTCGTGGTCGGTGTTACGGGGACCAACGGTAAGACCACTTTTACCCACATGGTAGAACAGATCCTGAGGGCTGCGGGAAGGCCAGCCGGGTACTGGACCACCCCAGAAGTGTACTCGGGCCGGTGCCGCTTCCGGCCCAAGCTGACCACCCCTGAAGCCCATGATCTGCACCGGTTTCTTTGGGAGGTTCTCACCTCGGGGATGCGTGATGCCTGCATCGAAGTCTCATCCCACGGGGTGGTCCTGCACCGGGTGGCAGGCGTCCAGTTTAACATCGGGGCCGTCACCAACCTTGCCCGGGACCACCTGGATTTTCACAACACTTTTGAAGCCTACTTTGCCGCCAAGCAGGCCTTCGTGGAGGGCCTGGGGGAGGATGCCGCCTGCCTCCTCAATGCTGACGATCCGTGGGTGATCCGGATGGCCAGGAAGACTAG
>SESX01000173.1 GCA_004367365.1 Candidatus Acetocimmeria pyornia | reverse complement strand
TGACCGCCGCTCAGGAAGCCCGCGCCTACCGGTTGTTTATACCTCTTGTGGAGACTTCAACAACCGGCTTCTTCCAGATTTTCATGCTTCGTGGTGGCACCAATGACGGCGGCATGGAGCACTACTATAGCAACAACGATAACACAATAACGATAACAATCACGATAACACCCACGGCTAAGGTGCCGGGCTGTGGCCAGAACCGGTTTGTCTCTCCCGGACGACGCTGCGTTCCGAACGCAGTATCCTTGTATATTTTACACAGGCGCCGAGGATGTTGTGAACGATGGAAGGATTTCGCCGACTTTCTCCGAAGTTAATAATCGTACTTGGAAGACACACGGTTTTTCCCAAGTGAAAATGCTCCGAGCCGGTTAACCTAAGGATAGTCGGGTACGCCTCGGATGTTCAGGGTAGTTGGACTGTCTAGGGTTGCCGGCCGCTGCCAGGGATACCTGGCTAAGGGTTTAGCGGGAAACCGCTATGCCTCCCGTGTTCGGAAAGGAGGGAACCGGGCCGCGTTTTCGGCCCTCAACCGGCACCTGGCGAATACGGGGCCGGTTTTTACGTTGTGAGGCCAAAAGACGTGAGAACTTCAGGGGAAGCGGGGGAAAGTATGGTGTCCGGAAGCGGAAAGGGACCAGAAAAGGAAAACCTGCCGGAGCTCCAACACCTGGTAAGGGAGGCTGCCAGGGAAGGAAAGCTTTCCTGCCGCGAAGCTTTTTCTGTCGCGCGAAGGGCGGGGGTTTCCCCAATGGAGGTCGGGCGGGCGGCCGATGAGGCCGGGATTAAGATCTGCGCTTGCCAGTTAGGCTGTTTTTGATTCCTCACCCCGGAAGTGCTTGGAGGCGAGGAAGCAGTCTGCCGGGAAGGTGTGGGTGAATGGAGTTTTTTCAAGTTAAAGGTGTCACCGAAGCTCAAGAGGAGCTGCTTTTTCACCTGGTGGAGCGTACCCCCCGGGTTGAAAAGGTGAAACTGGATGTGGCAGTAGGGCGGGTCCTGGCCCAGGATATCTACGCGGACCAGGATGTACCGAATTTTTCCCGGTCCACGGTAGATGGGTACGCCGTCAGGGCCGCGGACACCTTTGGTGCCGGCGAGGGGCTGCCTGCCTACCTGGAGGTGGTCGGGGAGGTTCATATGGGCTGCTGGCCGGAGTGGACGCTCCATCCCGGGACCGCTGTCAAGATTCCCACCGGTGGGATGCTCCCCGAAGGGGCGGACGCGGTGGTAATGGTGGAGTACACCGAGGTTCTGGAGGGAGGAACCATCGAGGTCACCCGCCCGGTGGCCCCTGGAGAGAACGTGATCCGTCGGGGTGAAGACATCGCTGCTGGTCAAAGGGTCCTGGAGCAGGGAAAAACCCTCCGGCCCCATGATGTTGGAGCCCTGGCGGCAGCTGGAAAGGAAGAGATTCCAGTGGCGGTGCCGCCCCGGGTGGCGATCCTTTCTACTGGTGATGAGGTGGTGCCTCCTGGAACCAGGGCCGAGGTAGGTCAGGTGAGGGACATCAACGGGCCGGCCCTGGCGGCGGCTGTTCGAGAGGACGGCGGGAACCCGGTTTTGCTGGGGATTGTTCCTGACCGGTATGAAGAGCTGCTGGGCAGGGCAAAAAAGGCCTTAGAGAACGACCTGATTTTGATTTCAGGAGGTAGTTCAGTTGGAACCCGGGACGTGACGGCGGGAGTGATCGAGGCTCTAGGCCCGCCGGGTATCCTGGCACACGGGGTTTCGGTTCGACCGGGTAAACCCACCATTTTGGCGGTGGTGCAGGGGAAACCCGTACTGGGCCTACCAGGGCACCCGGCTTCAGCCCTTGTAGCCTACGGCCTTTTTGTCAGACCCCTCATCAGGAGGCTCCTGGGGGCCGAGCCGGAGACCTTTTCAAGACCGGTAGCAGCCAGGATCTCAAGAAACATAGCCTCAGCGGCCGGTCGGGAGGACCACATTCGCGTGGTTCTTAAGGAACGGAACGGGGAGCTATGGGCCGAGCCGGTCTTGGGGAAGTCAGGCCTGATTTCCACCCTGGTCAAGGCTGACGGCACTGTTGTGATACCGGCTGCCCGGGAGGGTTTAACAGAAGGAGAGGCCGTCAAGGTCCAGCTGTGCTGATGGATGCAAGTGGAGGTGCCAAGATGTCGGCTCGTACCGTCTACCTCGACAATGTGTCCCTGGAAGAGGCCTGGGCCCTTTTCCGGAGGCGTCTGGCTGAAGCCGGTTGGCTTAAACCTGGACCACGTGAGGTGGTGGACGTCACTGCTGCCCACGGTAGGGTAACTGCCGAACCCGTCTATGCCAAGGTGTCATCACCCCATTACCATGCTGCAGCAATGGATGGGGTGGCTGTTCAGGCGGCAGCTACCTTTGGGGCATCGGAAACCTGTCCGAAGAGGCTCCGGCTGGGGAGGGAGGCGGTCTATGTTGATACCGGGGATCCGCTTCCTCCAGGATACGATGCGGTGATTAAGGTCGAAGAGGTCCAGGAGCTTCCGGACGGTGAAATAGAGATTATCGACCCGGCGGCCCCATGGCAGCACATCAGGACAATTGGGGAAGACATTACAGCCACGGAAATGCTTTTTCCCGAAAACCACCGGATCCGGGCTGTGGACGTCGGGGCCATGATTTCGGCCGGTGTCCAAAGGGTTCTGGTGCGGCACAGGCCGCGTGTAGCCATCATCCCCACCGGGGAGGAGATGATCGAGGACCCCCAGGAATTGGCACCAGGGAAGATCCTTGAGTCGAACTCGTGGGTTCAGGTGGCCCTGGTGTCTGAGTGGGGGGGACAGGCTGTCCGTTATCAGGTAGTTCCCGACGACCTGGAGCTTCTGGTCCAGGCCCTCGGCAAGGCTTTAGAGGAAGCGGATCTTGTCGTGATTAACGCCGGGTCCTCGGCCGGGAGGGAAGACTTCACGGCTGAAGCCATCGCGCGGGTAGGGGAGGTCTTGGTACACGGGGTAGCCATTAAGCCGGGGAAGCCGCTCATTCTGGGGCTGGCCCGCGGCACCCCGGTGGTTGGTATCCCGGGTTACCCTGTCTCGGCCTATCTCAACTTCAATCTTTTTGTCAGGCCCTTGGTTTACGAAAGGCTTGGGCTTGAGGCCCCAGCCCCCACGAAGGTCAGGGCCACCATCTCACGCAAGGTGGTTTCAGGGCTGGGGGCCGAGGAATTCCTGCGGGTGACGGTGGGCAAGATCGGTGACCGCTTGGTGGCCAGTCCCCTCGCCCGTGGTGCCGGTGTGATCACCTCCCTGGTTCGGGCCGACGGGATCGTGCGGATCCCGGCGTCTTCGGAGGGGTTTTCCCAGGGTAGGGAAGTGGAGGTTGAGCTTCTCCGCCCGCCTGATGAGATCGAGAAGACGGTGGTGGTGACCGGCAGCCATGATGTGGCCCTGGATGTGCTGGCAGCCTGCCTCCGCCAGCGGTATCCCGGTTACCGGCTCACGTCGGCCCACGTGGGAAGCCTGGGTGGTATGGCGGCGGTCAAGCGGGGAGAGGCCCATATGGCGGGGATTCACCTGTTGGATGGAGATACCGGAACCTATAATCTCCCCTATGTGAAACGGTTGTTGCCCGGGCGGGAGGTTGTACTGGTCCGCCTGGTGAACCGGACCCAGGGTCTGATGGTGGCACCGGGCAACCCCAAAAACATCAGGGGTTTTGCTGACCTTGCCCGGAATGATGTACGCTTTGTTAACCGCCAGCGGGGAGCTGGAACCCGGATTCTGCTTGACTATGAATTACAACGTATCGGCCTGAAACCGGAAGATATCGATGGCTATGAAAGGCACGAGAATACCCACATGGCGGTGGCTGCGGCGGTGGCAGGCGGGGCCGCAGACGTAGGCCTGGGGATCCTGGCTGCGGCGCGGGCCTTGAAACTGGACTTCATTCCCGTAACCCAGGAAGAATACGACCTTGTCGTGCCGAGGGAACATTACGAGACCCGCCCCGTACAGCAGGTATGCGCGGTCATTCAATCTGACGACTTTAAGGAAAGGGTCCTGAAGCTGGGTGGGTATGATGTTTCGGAAACGGGCCAGGAGAGGGTGGTGACCGGATGAAGGATACCTGGGGGCGGGAGATAAACTACCTGCGGGTATCGGTGACCGACCGTTGCAACCTCCGTTGTGTCTACTGTTTACCCGAGGATGGGGTTCCCCTCAAGGACCACGCTGATATCCTCACCTATGAAGAACTGGAAACCGTGATCAAGGCGGCCGTGGCCCTTGGCATCAATAGAATCCGGGTGACTGGAGGCGAGCCCCTGGTCCGGCGCGGGTTGATTCCTTTTCTCCAGCGCCTGGGGCAGATGGAAGGGGTCCAGGATCTAGCCCTGACTACAAACGGAATCCTGCTTGAAGATTACGCGGCCAAACTTAAGGAGGTTGGGGTTACCCGTCTGAATGTCAGCCTTGATACACTGGATCCGGACCGTTATTTCCGCCTTACCCGGCGTCGTGGTTTCAAGAAGGTCATCCAGGGGCTGATGACGGTCTTAAGGCTTGGTTTCAGACCGGTAAAGCTCAATGTCGTTGTCATGCGCGGGATTAACGATGACGAAATACCAAGGTTTGTCCGGCTCGTTCAAACCTTCCCGGTGCATGTACGGTTTATCGAACTCATGCCCATGGGTGAGAGTGCCGGCTCGTCCCGAGAGAAATTTATTTCTAACCATGAGGTCCGCCGCCGGTTAGAGGAGGAAGTGGAACTCGTGCCCGTCAAGAATATCCCGGGCAGCGGGCCGGCCCATTACCTCAGACCGGTCGGTGCAGCGGGGTCGATTGGGTTCATCTCACCCCTGAGTGACCACTTCTGCCGTTCTTGCAACCGGCTGCGCCTCACCGCAGAAGGGAAGCTGAGCCCGTGCCTGGCTTCAACAGATGAGGTTGATTTGCGGCAGGCCTTGAGAAGTGGTGCCGGGCAGGGAGCCCTCAAGGACCTGATCCGGAAAACGGTGGCCATGAAACCGGTTGCCCACCGGATGGAAACCACACCGGCCGGCACCACGGGGCGCCACATGTCGCAGATTGGGGGGTAACGGCAGTGGAAGACCGTTTCAAAGGTGGAGGTATAAAAACTGAAGGCTCGAGCCGGGATGCCGGTGCCAGGAAGGGTGAAAACCAGCCTGCCCTGACCCACGTCGACCCAGAGGGCCGGGCCCGGATGGTGGATGTTTCAGCCAAAGAGGACACGGTGCGGGAAGCCGTGGCCCGAGGTGAAGTCAGAATGAAGCGGTCAACCCTGGACTTGATCCGGGGGCAGGGGGTTGAAAAGGGTGATGTCCTTGGGGTGGCCCGGGTGGCCGGAATTATGGCTGCCAAGGAAACGGGGCGGACCATTCCCCTTTGCCACCCGATCCCCCTGACAGGAGTACAGGTGCAGTTTCGTTTCGACGAGCAAGGGTCGGGGGTCGAGATCGAGGCGCGGGTAAAAAC
>SESX01000172.1 GCA_004367365.1 Candidatus Acetocimmeria pyornia | reverse complement strand
CGGAGCCCCCGGCCCAACCTTTGAACCAGTGTTTCTCTTTTGGCCTCCAGCTTCGCCCTTAAACCCCTCAACCTGACCGGGTCCAACGGGGCTTTTCCCACCTTGACTAACCTCCTCCAGAGTCCCCTTTGTTGAATTGAGTTGAAACTGGTGAGATTCTTGCCAATCCAGACCCTTCACTAGCGAGTTTCCCCAGAAAGAGGCACAAAAAAACCCCGGCACCTTCGCAAGCTGTGCCGGGGTCCTAGATCAGGGTTCAGCCGAGAACCTTATCGAGGATCCCTTGGAACTCGTCCCGGGTAAGGGTATCGCCCTTGGCATAGGCCTTTTCCTTAACCTTGCCCAGGATTTCCATTTTTTGGTCCTCATCAGCCTCAATTCCCATCTCTTCAAGGCATATCTCTACTGAAGGTAGCCCGCTGTTCTTGCCCAGAACGATCTTGGGTTTCTCCTGGCCTACCAGCTCAGGCCGGTAGGGAACCAGCTCCAGGAGATGCTCGTCACCGCAGTTCTTGAACCAACCGGCAATGATTCCGGATTCGATCTGGAAGAGCCGATCCCCAACAACACCACGGTTCGACGGAACCCGGTGACCGCCCTTCTCCTGCACAAACTTGGCTATTTCATACATCTTGGTCGTATCTATACCAAGGTCAACCCCGTACATCGTGAGCAGGGCCATAACCACGTCCTCGTAAGCGGCATTTCCGGCGCGCTCCCCGGTGGCACTCACGGTGGTGTGGGCCACCTCGATCCCTGCCGCCAGACCCATCACAGTATTGGCAGCCCCCATGCCAAAGTCATCGTGGAAATGGGCCTCAAGGGGCTTATCGATCCGCTCCTTGATCTTCTTGACCAGGTACTTCACCGTGTGTGGAGCAAGTCCACCGAAGGTATCCACTACACCCAGGGCATCCATGTGACCCTCGGTGGCCACCTTGACGATCAGGTCCAGGAACCAGTCGATTTCAGCCCGGGAGGCGTCAATGGGAAAGAAAACGGTGTAGAGGCCGTTCTCCTTGGCATACTGGGTTGCTTCAATGGAAAGGTCAATCGCCTTTTCCAGGGGCCACTGGTAGGCATACTTGATGACATGACCGCTGGAGGGAATCTCCACGATAATACCCTCTACCCCCAGGTCCACCGCCCTCTTGACATCTTCTTTCATGCACCGGGCAAAGGCAAAAATCTCTGCGGGCAGGTCCCTTTTGACAATCTCCCGGATGGCTGCTTCATCGTGCTCTGAAACAGCCGGCATACCCGCCTCAATCCTGTGTACACCGGCTTCGGCCAACATTTCGGCGATCCGGACCTTGTCCTCCTTGCGCAAGACCATGCCGGCCTGTTGTTCCCCATCCCTGAGGGTCACGTCGTGGATCTTGATCTTCTCCGGAAAATTAAGCTCTTTCCTGACCTCTTCCTGGTAGTTCCACGGGCTGACAAACCATTTCTCTGTTTTCCACGGTGTAGACATCCTACCTAAAACACCCCTTTTTCTCTTATCTCTCTTCAAGGTATCTTACAGAAATCTCGTCATTGTTGATCCATCATGATCTTTCATCCTTGGTTCTCACTCAAACGGCTTCAGGTTATCCTCGGCATCAAATTCGAGGCCGGCTTCCCCGATGAGCTCGAGGTCATGGCGCCCTTCAACCTCCGGCAGGAAGGCCTCGGAAACGTCGACTTCTTCCAGGTGGAGGGTGTTCTTGATCCGCATCACCCTGGCCTTCTCCTTCTCAACCAAACCAATGGTACTGAAAGCCGCATCCAAAACCTTCCGGTCGGTATCGTAGTAAGCAGGGATCCGGGCCTTTTCCGGGCTCTGGGCGGTCATACAGTTAATGTAGGTTGGGTGCTGTTCCATCTGGTCCACCAGGCGCTTGTGACAGAAATCCGCAAGGCCGAGACCAGTACAGTTACCCTCCGATTCCGGGGTGGGCCGCAGCACGACAACCCGGAGGATCTTGGGCTCTTGCGGTTCTTCACTGTACGGGGCCATGATCCGGCCGATTACCTTGGTATCCATGCCGGAACCGCTGATGTTCTTGCCCATCTCATCAACGATGAGTACTTCCGCTTCCATGAAGGGCAGTTTCGGCATCCATTCCTTGGCCTTGACCAGGAGTTCTTCTTCACCCTTTTCCATTTCCTCAGGGAGGAGGGCCTTGATGATCGCAGTCTCGTCCTTTCCATTCTCCACGATCCCGATCCCAAAAACTACCCTACAGTTCTCAAGGACCGTTCGCCCTCCGGTGCGCAAAGCGTGCTCAAAACCGAAATTAACCCCCGCCCGGTGGTAGTGGTGGGCGCCTTTTTGCTTGCCCAGCCCGATACACATCATCTTAAACAGGCCGGACTCAATCTTCCCCTCGAACTCTGTATGGGGTTTGATCCGGTTCATTACCACGATGTGGTCAGCCGCCAGGGCGTTCTGATCGACATAAGAAATAATGCCGTCAGGACTGCGCCCGACTTCCTCGACCTCCATGGACGATTTGATGGGGCACCCTACTGCTTCCTCGGTGATACCGTAGTGAGCCAAGACCTCTTTCTGCCCTTCAGGGGTGGCACCCCCGTGGCTGCCCATGGCCGGGATGATGAAGGGTTCGGCCCCCAGGCTCTTGAGTTCCGCCACGACCGCCCTGGTAATGGTCAGGATGTTATTGATACCCCGGCTTCCAACGGTAATGGCCACCGATGCGCCGGGCCGGATCCGGGAAGCAGCACCGATCCTCTTCATCTCGTCAGAAACGGCGCCCTCAATGTCATTCACGACCGGCCCTCGAAAGGTTTGCCTGAGACGATACATTTTTGGGTAACCCAAAGACACCTTCACCCCTTATTCCTTGTATAACCTGGCGGTCCCAGCGGGCTCCCCATTCCCTCATTCTTTCTGGCAGTTCCCTGACCCGCCCTCCAGCCGTTGTCCCCGACGCTGCGCAGCCACCCTTTCTCCCGCCCTTGCGCCCAAAGGGGTTACCCGGCGGCGGTTTTGGAACCCACGCGCCGGTTTCACGTCACAGCACCGTTGCAGCCAAGGGGTACTTCGACGGTTTTCAAGGTAAATCCTCCCGTGCCGAGGTTGGCTGGAAGAGTTCGCGGCTCCGCCGGTAAACGGATGGCACGGTAACTAAACCGCTTCCTTCACCCCAACACCCTCCAACACCCGGGGCAGGATCTTTTCGATCCGGGCCCTGACCCCCTGGTAGTTGTACTGCTCTGCGTGGGAAAGCGGTTGTTTCGGGGGACCCATGGGAAAGCCGCGCAGCTCAGCGGCAACCTTGAACCCAAGGGGGAAGGGTAGGGCAAGCATCGCCCGAACAAGGAGGAGAATGGAGAACTGAAGCTCTCTGGCCTTCTTCAGGTCCCCAGCCTGGTAAGCCTGGTAGATCCCGGTCATGATCTCTGGGACGATGCCGGAGGTAGCAGACATTGTTCCCGTGGCTCCCACCACCAGGGCTGGCAAGAACATGTCCTCGCGGCCGGCCATGATATTGAAATCCTCACCGATGATCCTGACCTTGTCCATGAAGTGGACCATGTCTACCATGCTCCCGCTGGAATCCTTCATTCCCACTACATTGGGCCGCCGGCTGAGCCTTTTGACCACGTCATAGCTGATGGCCGTGGTGAAAAGGGGTATGTTGTAGAGAATAATCGGAAAATCAGGCACAGCGTCGGCTACCGCTTCGAAATGCTTTTCCACCAGTTCCTGGGAAAGAGGGTAGTAGTAAGGGGGAAGAACGACAGCAGCATCACACCCGATCCTTTGGGCTTCACGGGTGAGACGGATACTGTTTTCGGCACAGGTATCACCCGCACCCCCGGTAACCGCAACACGGCCTCCTGCCTGGTCTACCACAATCTCCAAAACCCGGACCCGTTCTTCAAAGCTGAGGTGTACAAACTCACCGACGGTGCTGACAGGGAAGAGCCCGTCCACCCCTTTTTCTACCAACCACTCCACCATGTCCCGCAAAACCTTTTCTTCAACCCGTCCCTGATCATCGAACGGGGTCAACATGGCCACGTAAACGCCTTCTGGCTTAAACATGGTATCGGTCATCCTCCCTTTCATGGTTCCACCACCGAGAAGCGGCACCACCGCCACCAGGTCGCCGTCAGCCAGCTTACCTTCAGGCCCTAGGGCCCGGCGGTAATGTCGGCCGTTGACCAGGACGGAAACCCTGCGGTCAATATTCCGGGTCAGGGGGTAACCGGTCAGGGCTTCAATCTCCCCCACGGCCCTTTGAAAATCAGGGCTGAGCCTGAGGTTAAACTGGTGCTGTCCACGGGGCAGATCTCCAATGCCCAGAAACTTGACTTTAACCTCAACCTTCACCGGCCACCTCTCCCAGCCCCAGGGCAACCAGTTTCTCCCTTTTCGGCCGGCCCTCAGTGTCCCAACCCCGGATGAAGTAGTACTCCTGGAGCATGGTCTGCAGGTCGAGCTTCTGTCCCCGGGCCGGACCGGTGGTCAGGGTTTCATCAAGCAACCGCCGGGGCAGGGTATCATCCTTCCCCGTGGCACCTTCCCGGAGGTTGAAAAGGCGCGTGAGGTTGTAAATCCTCTCACCAGCCTGCAGGAGCTTTTCGGCTTCACTGAAGGTTTCCAGCCCGGTCAGGTGGTACACGAGGTCTGTTACCTGTCGGGGACTCAGAGGAAAGGTTCCGAAGAGGCACAAGCCCAGGGAATCGATGACAGCAAACCAGTCCTGTTGGTTCTTGACATACTCGGCCTTGAATTCGGTGGAAAACGGGTCCATGCGGTTACTACCGTCCAGCACCTCCGCCCCGACCGACCAGGCCCTCAGGTGACAGGCCCCGCGGTCACTGGTGGCATAGGCAAGACCCATCCCGAAGGCCGCCCGTGGGTCGTAAGCCGGGATTTCCAGGCCTTTAACGTGCATGGCAAAGTCCTGGCTCCCCTGCCCCAACTGTTCCGCCGCATGCCTGACCCCACAACCGAGAAGTTCACCAATCCCTTCCTTTTTCCCGATGAGGTGGACCAGTTTGATGATGGCATCGTCGTCACCAAAGGGGGCGGCAAAGCCCAGCTCCTCCTCGGTCAGGATCCCCCGTTCATAACACTCCATGGAAAAACCGATGGTATTACCTACCGAGATGGCGTCAAGACCGTAGTAATCGCAAAGGTACTCAGCCTGAATGATGGCCCCGATGTCAGAGTTGCCACACTGGGCGCCAAAGCTCCACATGTCCTCGTACTCCGGCCCCTCAACCCAGGACCCGTCGTACTTTCCTCCAGCCACCACCGCCAGCTTGCCGCACTTGATGGGACAGGCGAAACAGGCCCGGTCTTCCCGGTAGTACTTCTCGGCCAGGACGTGTTCTGATACCTCATCCATGCCTGGGTAGGTACCGCCCTGGAAGTTCTTGATAGGGAGGACACCCGCTTCCTTAATGAAGGAGTAGATGACATTGCTCCCGTACTTGGGGCGCCCGCCGCCGGAATCGGGATGGATGGAGATCTCGTTCTGGGCTTCCCGGAGACTGCGCCTGAAAGCATCCGGGTTATGAACCTCAACCTTACCCTGACCGGCCAC
>SESX01000171.1 GCA_004367365.1 Candidatus Acetocimmeria pyornia | reverse complement strand
AAGGCCAGGAGGAGATAGAAAACCTGGGAGGCCTGGTGAGGGTCAAGAACCTGGTCCTGGCCGACCCACGGGTTCCGGCCGGAGTTTATACAGACCAGGTTCTGGATAGCCTAGTCCGGATTTATGGTCCTGAGCTTAAGTCTCGGATCATGGCAAACGTGGTTTCATGGGAAAACAATGTGAAACAGGTCTTGGCTAAAGTGGTTCTGGGTGATGCAGGCGGGGCACTAGTTTATGCTACGGATATTACTCCGGTGGTGGAAAAGAAGGTTAAAGTACTGGAAATACCACCGGAGCACAACGTGGAAGCTAAATACTATATTGCCCCTGTGGAGAATAGCCCGCAGAAGAAGCTAGCAGATGAATTCATTGACTTTGTCATGTCTTCAGAGGGACAAGCGACTCTAATCCGTTTCGGATTCCTACGGCCCCGCTAAGGGTGTGGTGATCGCATGTATTGGCTATCGGTCGTTGTGTGGCTTTTTCTGATCTTAATCCCGATCCTCTCCATTTTTGGCTCCTTTTCTCATGCAGATTTGGTGGCCGGGTTGGGGAGCCCGCTGGTACGCGAAGCGCTGAAAGTAAGTGCCGTTTCTTCCGGAATTTCTATGGCCTTGATTTTGACCCTCGGCCTGCCGACCGCCTATTTCCTGGCCCACAGCAACTGGCGCGGAAAGATCTTTCTGGATACCCTTCTAGACTTACCCATGGTGTTACCTCCAGCGGTGGCAGGTACAGCCCTGCTGCTGGCCTTCGGCCGCAGCGGGCCTGTGGGCAGGTGGCTGTCTGAAATAGGCTTGGTTATACCCTTTTCACTGCTAGCTGTAGTCATGGCTCAAACTTTCGTGGCTGCCCCTTTTTTCATCAGGTCGGCTAAAAGCGGGTTTCAGGCCGTGGACCGAAACCTGGAGCAAGCAGCTCAGACGCTGGGGAAAACCCCCTGCCAGGTCTTCTGGCGCGTCACTTTTCCCTTATCGCTCCCTTCACTGGTGAGCGGAATGATTATGTCCTGGGCAAGAGCTTTAGGGGAGTTCGGGGCAACCCTCGTCTTTGCTGGAAACATGCCCGGACGAACCCAGACTTTGTCCCTGGCAGTGTACACCGCCATGGAAACTGATTTTCCGGCGGCGATGGTCATGTCCGCCCTCCTGGTTATTGTTTCCTTTGTAGTGTTAATGGCGGTGAAACTGCTGGCGGGGAAGGGGCTTGGTTAGATGTTGGAAGTACAGGTTAAGAAAAAATTTCGTTCTTTTACCCTGGACCTGGAGTTATCTGCAGGTAATGAACTGATCTGCTTGTTAGGACCATCCGGAGCTGGAAAAACAACCCTGTTGCACATGGTAGCCGGTCTCATGGAACCTGATGAAGGCTTGATCAGGGTTAACAATAAATCATACTTTCAAAAGCCTGCCGGTGCAAGAAGAGGCCGGCAACTCCCCCCCTACCGGAGACGGGTAGGTTACGTTTTTCAAAATTATGCCTTGTTTCCTCACCTGACGGTGAACCAAAATATTTTGTTCGGAGCCAAGGGTTCCATGGATGAAACCAGACAAGAAGCCTCCTACCTGGTCAACCTTTTAAGGCTCCGGGGGCTGGAACAGAGAAAGGTGACGGAACTCTCGAGCGGCCAGCAGCAGCGCGTAGCCCTTGCCAGAGCCTTAATTACAAGGCCGGATATTCTGCTGCTAGACGAGCCTTTTTCCAACTTGGATGAGCTTATTCGCCGAAAACTGAGACTGGATCTTTTGCGGGTTCACCGTGATTTTAGGATTCCCATCATGATGGTAACCCATGACCTCGAAGAAGCCTCCACTCTTGGTGAAATGGTTGCGGTAATGGATAGCGGACGAATACTCCAGGTTGGCACCAGGGAGGAAGTCTTCTACTGTCCTCGAAGCCGCCGGGTGGCACGGTTTGTGGGCATGAAGAATATTTTCGACGGCAGGGTGGCAGAGGTGAAGCCAGAGGAAAATCTCTTGAAGGTTGCAGGCGATAAATTTAATGTTTGCCTTCCTTATCACCCCTGCCGTGTAGGGGATCGAATCGTCTTTGGTATTCGGCCGGAGAATATTAGCCTGGTCCGAAACGGAGCGGAACTGGGAAAACGTGGAGAGAATAATGTTCTCAAAGGTAGGCTTGTAGAAATGATCCCGGAAGGACCGGGGTATCGCCTGTTCCTGAAGACAACCGCTGACACTTATGACCTGGAAATCTTGATTCCGTCTCGTATTGCTCTAAAGCACCAGCTTACTGTCGGAAAGGAACTTTCCGTGACCTTAAGAAAAACGGCTCTACACTTGCTGCGAGAGGACTGAGGCTTGATGCTTGATGCCAGTGGTGTCATCCTCGCCGGAGGTAAAAGCTCCCGCATGGGTACCAACAAGGCCCTCCTGACGCTTCATGGAAAGACGATGATCGAATCAGTGGTCGGTGAACTACGGAAGGTTTTCCCGGAAATTATTGTTGTTACCAACGAACCGCGCTTCTACTTGGACCTGGGGGTGCGGGTGGTAACTGACATCATTCCTGGTTTCGGGCCCTTAAGCGGGATACACGCCGGATTGACTGCTTCATCCCACAAGTACAGCTTTGTGACCGCTTGTGACCTGCCCTTTATTAATCACCGCCTCAGCGCCTACCTGGTGGATGAAGCAGGGGGATACGATGTTGTAGTGCCTCGAAAGAGAGGGTTCTTGGAGCCCCTCCATGCGGTTTACAGTAAGGCATGTATCGAGCCCATCAAGAAGTGTTTGGATAAAGGTATCTGCAAGATCATTGCCTTCTATCCTGAGGTCAAGGTGAAGTGCATCGAGATGGAAGGTATCGGACCTCCAACTGACCTGGAGAAGGTGTTCTTTAATGTAAATACACCTGAAGCACTGACCCGAGCGAGAAAGATGGCAGAAGGGGAGAGCAACATTGAGACCCTAGGACCCCTTCGGAAGCGGCAGAAGAGGATCAAGGTGAGAGAGGAATGACGAAAGCCGATTTCACAAAAGAGGAGGGCATACGGTGCTGCGAAAAGTGCATGTTGAAAAGGCTGTTGGCATGGTCCTCTGTCATGACATGACAAAGATCATTCCAGGGAAGTTTAAAGGTGTTGCTTTTCGGAAAGGACATGTCATCCAAGAAGCAGACATTCCCAACCTCTTGAAAATGGGTAAAGAATATATCTACGCCTGGGAAACCAGGGAAGGTCTGATCCATGAAAACGATGCCGCCCTACGCCTAGCCCGCGCGGTGAGCGGGAGTGGACTGGAAATTACCGAGCCCGAAGAAGGGAAAGTAAGTATTATTGCAAGATACGGCGGCCTTTTAAAGGTTAACGCGGAATACTTAGATAAGATCAACTGTCTCGATGGATTGGCCGTGGCTACCCTGCACAATAATCGAGTGGTTAAAAAGGGTGATATGATTGCGGGTGCCCGCGTGATCCCGTTGGTCATCGAAGAGTCGAAAATTGAAGAAATAGAGAACATATGTGCTGAAACCGGAGGGCTGATGGAAGTAAAGCCCCTGCATAAACCCAAGGTCGGCCTGGTGATTACTGGCAATGAAGTCTATTACGGGCGAATAGAGGACAAGTTTGGGCCGGTACTCAGGAAAAAAATGCAACAATACCAGTGCAAGATAAAATGTGAGATTATCGTTCCCGACCATGAGAGAAGGATCGCTGCCGCATTAAGAGAGCTGATCCAACAAGGGGTAGAGCTGATTCTCATCTCCGGCGGCATGTCGGTAGACCCTGATGACGTTACCCCAGCAGGGGTTCGGACTGCAGGCGGCGAGATCGTGGTATACGGAACTCCTGTACTGCCTGGCTCCATGTTTATGCTGGCCTACCTGCAGGAGATTCCCGTTTTGGGCTTACCAGGGTGCGTGATGTATAACAGAACTACTGTGTTTGACTTGATCTTACCCCGAGTACTGGCAGGAGAAAAGTTAAGCCGGCCGGATCTAGCCTTTCTGGGTTGCGGCGGCCTGTGCAGCAACTGCCCCACCTGTACTTTTCCCCACTGTCCCTTCGGGAAATGAAGTTCAGGAGGAAATAATGATGCTTGAAATGTTGCCCCTGGAGACGGCCCTGGAGGTGTTGGTCGGACGGGCCAAAATCCTGCACAAAGAAGTAGTGGAACTTCTCTCAGCCCATGGAAGAGTCCTGGCCCAGGACATCTTTGCCCCTATCAACCAGCCGCCTTTTGACCGTTCGCCCCTCGATGGGTATGCCCTTCGAGGAGCAGACATTGCCGCTGCCGCGCCGGGAGTTCCAGCCCGCCTGAGAGTAACGGAGAATGTACCTGCTGGCTACCTGGCCAGGGGCAGAGTGGAAACGGGGACGGCCATGCGCATTATGACTGGTGCCCCGATTCCTGCTGGTGCTGACACGGTGGTCCGTGTTGAGGATACCCGTGAAAAGGACGGATGGGTCGAGGTTTTTGTTTCCCTTGCTCCCGGCAGCAATATCGTGCGGACAGGAGAGGATATCCGCCAGGGAGAGATGGTCCTTAAGGGGGGTAGACTGCTCAACGCGCCGGAGATAGGAGTGCTGGCGGCCCTTGGGATACCCCGGGTGGAGGTCTTCAAGAGGCCCCGGGTGGCCATACTCAGCACCGGGGATGAACTGGTCGCGTTGGAGCGGGAACTGACCCCGGGCAAGATTTACAACAGCAACCTCTATGCCCTCGCGGCTTCTGTCCTTGAAGCTGGGGGAGAACCGGTCCCCCTGGGGAGCGTCGCTGACCGGCCGGAGGAAATTGCCCGGAAGATCAGCGAAGGGCTGGGAAAATCCGACCTGGTGTTGACCACGGGTGGTGCCTCAGTAGGCGAGCATGACCGGATTCGGGAGGCAATGACTTGTTCAGGAGCGGACCTATTGTTCTGGAAAATTAAAATGAAGCCCGGGACCCCGGTGGTTGCCGGTGAAGCAAGTGGTAAACTCATCCTGGGACTTTCTGGCAACCCGGCAGCGGCCCTAATTTCCTTTGAGGTGCTGGTCCGGCCTCTGATCAGAAAGATGGCCGGCTTTGACAAACTGTACCGGCCCCGGCTTACAGTCAAGCTGCTTGAGGATTTTCGAAAGCAAGGAAAACAGCGGCGCTTCCTCCGGGCAAGGGTGGGTGTCGTAGACGGCGAGTTGTGTGCCCGCCTTTCCAGTGCTCAAAGTCCAGGGGTGCTCAAGTCTCTCCTCAGTACCAATTCACTTCTCGATGTTACCGGGGGTAGAGGCCCCCTGTCGAAAGGAGAACAGGTAGAAGCGATCTTGACTGGTGACCTTATTGGGCCGGGACGCTCATAGAATGGTGTCTTGGCCCAGCTGTGGATGCGGAGGCATTTACTTTGTTTCGCCAGCACTTCCCCCTGGACGGTAATGACGTGAGAAATGCCGGCCTCCTTGGAGGCAGGGTTCTCCTGAAAAGGTTGTCGTAATTCTTGTTGACACCACTCCCACAATCTGCTATTATCTTAGTGTCAAGGTAGATTTGAGGTGTGTAGCGACAGGCCTGAAGATGGGAAGTAAATAGCTAGGTCCGATCAGAAAGTGTACCTAGGGTTCCGCAGCTGGGGCCTGGGTG
>SESX01000170.1 GCA_004367365.1 Candidatus Acetocimmeria pyornia | reverse complement strand
GATGTCGATACAGACATGTTCAATCTCCCCCCCCCCACTACCTTGATACGTGGGTCAACAATACTGTAGAGTACATCAACAATAAAGTTGGCCGAGACCAAGAGGATGCTGTAAAACACGGTCAAACCCATGATCATGGTGTAATCCCGGTTTCCGATGCTCTGGACAAAATCCCGACCGATCCCGGGGATGGCAAAAATGGTCTCGATTACAAAACTACCGGTTAGGATAGCCGCGGTCAGTGGGCCGAGGTAGGTGATCACCGGCAGCAGGGCGTTGCGCAGGGCGTGACGGAGCACCACCACCCGCGCGTTCATCCCCTTGGCCCACGCTACTTGCACGTAATCCTGGGCCAAGGCCTCCAGCATGGTGGTTCGTACCATGCGGGCGATAAAGGCCGTGGGCAGGCCCGCCAGGGAAATTGCGGGCAGGATGACCTGGTCCCACCGACCCCACAGTGACGACGGGAACCAGTGCAGTTTATAGCTGAAAAAGAAAATCAGTAGGGTAGCCATGATAAAGTTGGGCACTGAATAACCTACCACGGCCAGGAACATGGCCAGGTAGTCGGGCCACTTGTTTTTGCGAAGGGCTGAAATTACACCGGCTGAGACGCCGACCAGAATTGAAATTGTAAGACTGACCCCACCCAGGATAGCAGAAACCGGGAACCCGTCCCTGATAATGTCGTTGACGGTCCGGTCCCTGTAGCGGAAGGATGGACCGAAATCCCAGGAGAGAATTCCCTTCAGGTAGTGCACGTACTGCTTGTGAATAGGCCAGTTCAGGTGGTATTTGGCATTGAGATTATTCAGTACGGCCTGGGGGACATTTTTTTCTGTGCTGAAGGGTCCCCCTGGAACAGCGTGCATGAGGATAAAAGTGATGGTAGCAATGACCCAGAGCGTAAGTACCACTGATACGAAACGATTCAAGATGTATCTAAACAAGGAATCCCCCCCTTCCCACAAGTGACGTCACACCTTTAAGAGGGCAGGGGACGCGGCTGCGCCCCCTGCTCCCTTGCAAGGTATTCTGTTTAGTGTTTTGCGATCCAGGCGTACTTAAAGCCGTACTGCTCCTGGATGTCGATCATGACATCCTTGACGTAGTCGCGCTGCTGCCAGATTTGGACGTAGAAGTAGATGGGAGCAATCGGCATCTCTTCCATCAACAAGGCCTCGGCATCGTGCAGGGCCTTCATCCGGACTTCCTGGTCACCGCTCATTTTGGCGGTTTCGATCAGCCGGTCGTATTCCTCGTTTTTCCACTTCGGGTTGTTCTGCGGACTGTTGCTGGTAAACATATCCAGGAAGGTCATGGGGTCGATGTAGTCGCCGATCCAACCGTCACGGGCTATTTCATAATCGCCCTGGACGCGGGTCTTCAAGAAGACCTTCCATTCCTGGCCAGCCAGATCCACTTCAATACCAAGGTTTTCCTTCCACATGGCCTGGATGGCCTGCATGATATCCTTGTGGGAACCCTCGGTGTTGTACATGAGGGTTAGTTTCGGGAACCCTTCACCGTTTGGAAAACCGGCTTCTTCCAGGAGCCGCTTGGCAGTTTCGACATCGGCATCCTTGAAGAGACTGCCGCCTTCCTCGCGGAAGTCCTCACCGGTTACCGGATTGGGGATGCCCGGCGGGACGTATGCCAGGGCCGGCAGCTGACCACCCTTGGTCACGTTGTCAACGATGGCCTGGCGGTCGATGGCCAGGGACAGGGCCCTGCGGACGCGTGGGTCATCCAGGGGCTCCACGGTGGTGTTGAAGTCGAGGTAGTAGGTAGCCAAGAAGGCCATCCTCTTAGCCTCACCGCTCTCCAGGAGACGCGGGGTATCCGGAAGCGGGATCATACCGGATGCGGCCATGTCAATTTCCCCGTTTTCATAAGCAGTCAACGAGGTGGCCGGGTCGGTAATCATCACCATCTTGATCTCGGAAAGCTTAACCTTGTCTTTATCCCAGTAAGTATCGTTCTTCACAAGGGTAAGGTCGTTCTTGTGGTTCCACTCGGTCAGCTTAAAGGGACCGTTGGTTACGATGGTTTCCGGGCTGGCCGCCCAAGAATCGGGGTTGGCCTCAACCACTTTCTTGGGTACGGGCATGTAGGTGAAGAATGCCGTGAGGTCGATGAAGTAGGAAGCCGGAGCTACCAGGTTAACCTTGAGGGTTTTTTCGTCAAGGGCCTTAACGCCTACCTGGTCTAGGAGGGCTTCCAGTTCCTTAACGGCCTCGGCGTATTCATCGGGCTTTTCTTCCTTGTCGGGAAGCTCGAAGCTGTTGGCTTCTACTGCTCCCTTCAGGTAGTACAGCTGGTAGGAATAGTCGGATGCGGTCCTGGGATCCAGCACCCGCTTCCAGGCGTACTCAAAGTCGTGAGCGGTTACAGGGTCGCCGTTTGTCCAGGTAACCCCGTCACGCAGGTAGAAGGTGTACTCGGTGCCGTCCGGGGAGATGTCCCAGTCCTCGGCCACGGCCGGCTCGACGCCACCCCCGGGTTTCCTCTGGGCGAGACCTTCAAAGATTTGGTTGATAACGGTGGAGCTGGCATTGTCTGTGCACAAGGCCGGGTCCAAGGTGGGAGGCTCACTGCCCAGGTTGAAGACCAAGACCTGTTCCTCGGCCATTTCGGTCCCGGAAGCTTGTTCTTGGTCAGCAGGCTCTTCTCCTCCCCCACCGCAGCCAGTCAGGACTGCAGTCAGGACCAAGGTCAAAGCAAGCACGATAGCCAGTGTTTTACGTGACATTAATCGTTGGACCCCCTTTTGTTTGTTGTTAACGGCCACTGAAAAGAAAGGCATACTGAAATGGCCCCACCTCCCTTTGTCTGAATTTGCCCCAAAAATCAGAGCTGGGGTAGAAGAATGACGAATAAGGGGTTTCATATTAGTATTCTACAATAGGTTTTTCGATAAGATTTGCAAAAACCCTCTTAAGGAAGGTGAGGGAAAATCTGCAAGAGAATACTACCGTAACGTTACGGGGGATGATCCACTTCTTGAGGTTTCCGTCGGGATTTTTTCGCAGGGTTATGGCGGGACAGTGGCGAATGGAGGCTTTGAAAGCGTTTCCGTTTCCGGTACCAAGAAAGCAATAAGTTGCACTTGCGGCTTGAGGCTCGACTTGATGGTACCTCTTCCCAAGGACAAGATGGTCTAAGGCGGAGAGGAATACCCTTTGGGAAAGGATGGTATCTCTTGAACCCTATTGATATTCGCAGAAACGACCCATGCCTGTGTGGAAGCCGAAAAAAGTATAAGCGCTGCTGCCTTCAACGGGTAGAGGACCAAATCCACGTCATTACCAAGGCCCTGGACGATCCGGCCCAATCGTACCAGGCGAAAGGTCTGGTGGAAGTATTAGGCCTGGTGGCAGGTGTGCAGCCGGACGAAGACGAGGTTGTTCCCGTGGTCGAAGACCTGGTTGAAGCAGCCAATAAAGTCTTTGCGGCCCTTGATGACGAAGATATCCTGCTGGACATCCATGATAGTCTGGTAGAAGTGCTGAAGAAACCGGAATTTCGATTGCTCAGATTCCGGCCACGCCCGCTGGTTAAAGCCCTTGGGCAGAATCCGGTGGTGCGCGCCCGTTTAGATGGTCAAGGTTCCGAAAATGACTTGCTGGATGAGGAAGTTCGCGACAGGGTGATAAGTGATGCGATTCGGCGCCAGGTTACCTCCGATTTCGTTGCCGACGCAGTCTGGAAGTTTATCTTCTGCCTGCGGAGGCCGGAGACCAGCAAGACTGACTATGCCCCCATAATTTGGGGTCTCTGGATGGCTCTAGACAGGCGAGAAGTAGGGTCTAATCCCCTTTGGGTGGCTCTTTTTGAACTGACCTTGGAGGAGCTTGCAGCCGGCGAGGCAGCGATGGGCGAGCTTGCTGAAAAATACAGTTCTGCTGGGAGTTCCTCGGCAGAGGAAGCTAATGAAGAGCTGAAGGAAGAGATAGAAACAATATTCCACAAGTATCCTCTTCTGCAAAAGGAACTATCTCAAAGGGTATTGGAGGACCTTCGTCCAGCATTAGAGGCAATTTATGAGGAACGGATCAACCTGAAGATTCCTTTGTACGCCGTAATCAACGGTGTGGTTGACTTGTTTGGATATTGGGCTGAAAAAGTCAAAGAGGCCCGGTCGGCCGGCACTGGTGCTGAGACCAAGCACTTTAGTAGACTAGATGAGCTTTTGCCTAACGCTGGCGAGGATTACTTGAAGGTTCTGATGCGCGATCTCTGGGACCGGGACTATGATGTTTTTGTTGCATCGGTCCGGGAGCAGCTCCAGTCCTGGCTTACCGCATATCAAGCCTCCCTGGAGCAGGAACAGTCTCCAACTGGTAAGCAGCGAAGATTATCCTCTTCAGTGGAGAAGCTGATTGAGCTGGTGGGGGGCTATATTTTGGATGTGGAGCGGTTCCTCTTCATGAGCCTGTACTTGCAAGGCATGGGTAACGCTCTTGGGGACAGGGACCTGAAAGAGATATTGAACAGCGAGGGTCTTGAGGCCTATGCAGAAAACTTGGAAGGTACGGGTCTGAAAGCAGCAGCCGAAAACGTGCGTAAAGCAGCTGAAAACATTAAGGGCCTGGACATACTGGAATTCCTGTGGAAGTAATCAAGGCTCGTGTTTGAATCGGTATCGGGAATCAGGACCCAAAAATGGGGCAACGTCAATTTGAAACATGAGCGCCCAGTTGTTGTAGGGTTAAAGGCTAAACCTGCATGGCTGGGCTTCTTTTTGGGCCAAGAATATCGAAGCTGCTGAAGGGTGTCGGATGTAGACATACAAACGAGAAGAGTAGCTATCGAAGATGCTCTGCCTTTGGGTCTTATTCGAGGGGTAGCTTCATACGCTTAAGGGTCCCTGCAGCGGATGCCTGACGGGAACCTGACGCTTTTTAATGACATGGGCCCAACGTGATTACATCTTCCTCCAACGCAAGGGTCCGACCAACAGAGATTTAACTTTCTTCAAGTTTTGCAAATTCAAACTCCCCGAGAGAGGGATTCAGTGTTAGGGAAACGAATATTAATATTAGGAAAGGACTCCATGGTAAGGAGCTGGTTTCAGAGACTCTTAAAGGGAGGCGAATTAATGAACCAGCAGGGAAAGGTCGTGGAGTACGTTTGCCTGGGTTGCGGGACTCAAGGAACTCAGATTTGCGGTGATTCTAGCGGTTCAGGAGGCTCCGAAATTTACTGTCCCAAGTGCGGGCGACGGCTCTTGGCCTTTCAGCAAAGGACTGCTTTCCGGCGTCTTGAGGTGAGTTATTGAAACCTGTATTAACACCTTGTTAGTTCGTAATCGTTGAGCCGGTAAACCGGGACGCGAGTGTTCAAAATCTAAAAATTGACTCCTGATTGATGATCGTGTAACCAGGGACGGTTGATACCGTCTCATTTTTTTTTGCACCCTTGCAGGAAATTCCTGATCAGGAACGAAAGCTATAATCAAAGTGGGGGAAAGTGGGGGAAAGTGGGGCATTATGGCCGGGAGGGGTGGGCCAGGTGTTCATGGGGGAGTACCACCACACGATTGATGGTAAAGGACGGCTCATCGTGCCGGCCAGGTTCAGGGATGCCCTGGGTGA
>SESX01000017.1 GCA_004367365.1 Candidatus Acetocimmeria pyornia | reverse complement strand
TTCGTCGGTCCTGCCGGTGTATTCTCGGGGCACGGCATGGGCCCCCAGGAAGGTGGGTACCAGGTCGATGGGGTGGCAGGCATCTATTTCCCGAATTGCCTCCAGCTGTTTAATTTCATGATCTGTGGTGAGACCGTACCCGCTCTTGGCCTCGGCCGTAGTCGTACCCTGGCTTAACATCTCGTCGGCATAACCCATCCCTGCTTTTACCAAGTCTTCCCTGCTGGCCCTGCGGGTTTCGGCCACCGTGTTGAGGATCCCGCCGCCCTGCGCCAGGATCTCCAGGTATGACAGGCCCTGAAGTTTAAGGTCCAGTTCATGTTCCCGCGACCCCGCGAAAACAAGGTGGGTGTGGGGATCCACAAGCCCTGGCATCACCAGCCGTCCTCCGGCATCAATCATCCTCCCACCGGCTGTAAGTTCAATCTCCTTCTCCAGGCCACCGGTTTTCCCCACGGCAACAATCTCAGCGCCAGCCACGGCAACAGCCCCGTTCTCGATGACACCGACGTCGAGCATCTCACGCCCGACCTTGGGCCTCCTACCAGGGCCGGCACAGGTCACCAGCTGGCCGGCGTTTACAATCAACAAGTCAGCCTTCACACCCAACCACTCCCACCTCCCAGGCACCGCTGTTGCGCCGTAAGCCGGTGCTCAACCTCGACTCCGGTTCTCAACCCCAACTTGAGCTCAGTCCTCATTTCAGCATCGGTATCTTGATGCCCTTTTCCTTCGCTGTGCGGACGGCTTTTTCGTAACCGGCATCAGCATGACGGATGATGCCCATGCCCGGGTCCGTGATCATTACCCTCTCGATGCGCTCGGCGGCCTCCGGCGTCCCGTCGGCAACTGTTACCTGACCCGCGTGGATGGAGTAGCCGATACCGACACCCCCGCCATGGTGGACGCTGACCCAACTGGCTCCACCGCAGACGTTGATCAAAGCATTGAGGATGGGCCAGTCGGCAATGGCATCGCTGCCGTCCTTCATCCCCTCTGTTTCCCGGTTGGGCGAAGCCACCGAACCACAGTCCAAATGATCGCGCCCGAAGACAATCGGGGCCTTCAGTTCACCCTTGGCCACCATTTCGTTGACCTTCAGGCCGAAACGGTGCCGTTCACCGTAGCCGAGCCAACAGATCCGGGCCGGTAGCCCCTGCCACTCAACCTCCTCCTGGGCCATCTTGATCCAGTTGACCAGGCCCTCGTCCTCGGAGAACATCTCCATCACGGCCTCGTCGGTCCGGTAGATGTCTTCGGGATCACCTGAAAGGGCCACCCAGCGGAAGGGGCCCTTGCCCGCGCAGAACAGGGGGCGGATGTAGGCGGGAACAAACCCAGGAAAATCGAAGGCGTTCTTGACACCCATCTTGTACGCCTGGGCCCGAATGTTGTTCCCGTAATCGAAGGTCTCGGCACCACGCCTCTGCATCTCGAGCATGGCCTCAACGTGTACCGCCATGGCCCGCATCGCCTGTGCTTCGTACTCCTTCGGGTCGCGCCTGCGCAGTTCCAGGGCTTCCTCGTAAGTCATCCCATTGGGAACGTAGCCGTGAACAGGGTCGTGGGCCGAGGTTTGGTCCGTGAGGATGTCGGGGATGATCCCGCGCCGCACCATCTCCGGCAGGACATCGGCACTGTTCCCCACCAGCCCGATGGATACAGGCTCCCGGCGCTCCTTGTGGTAGGCCACCATGCGCAGCGCCTCATCCAGGTTAGCAGTCATCTGATCGCAGTATCCTTCGCGCATCTTGCGCTCGATCCGTTTTCGGTCGACCTCGACAACGAGGATCACGGCCCCGGCCATCTTGCCGGCCAGCGGTTGCGCACCGCTCATCCCGCCCATCCCGCCCGTCAGGATGAAGCGGCCGCGCAGGTCCGGGGTGCCAAAGGCTTTTTTCCCGGCCTCGACGAAGCTAAGATAGGTGCCCTGCAAAATACCCTGGGCGCCGATATAGATCCAGCTCCCCGCTGTCATCTGGCCGAACATGATCAACCCTTTGTCCTCAAGCTCATAGAAGTGATCCCAGGTGGCCCATGCCGGCACGAGGTTCGAGTTGGCGATGAGAACCCGCGGCGCCATCTCGTGGGTCCGAAAGATGCCCACCGGCTTGCCCGACTGGACTAGCAGCGTCTCATCGACATCCAGGTTCTTCAGGGATTCCAGGATCCCATGGAAACATTCCTGGTTCCGGGCAGCTTTGCCCATCCCACCGTAGACCACCAGGTCTTCCGGCTTTTCAGCCACCTCTGGGTCCAGGTTGTTTTGAAGCATCCGGTAAGCCGCTTCAATCTGCCAGTTCTTACAGGTCAACTGGGTTCCTCGCGGCGCCCTGATGATTCTTGTCATCGGCAGCCTCCTCCCCTTTCAACACAAGACTCTTTTAAGCGATAGTCTTCAAAAGGCAGTCAATCAAGACATCCACGCAGGTGTCCTTTCAGCCCGGTAGATGTCCCTTGTGGACGCTGCTAAGTACCGCGCCGGTGCTTGAGCCTGTCACAAATGATTGATCCCAAGCCCAACGACTTCGTGCTCAAAGCCCTTGATCGGAGCCCCAATCGTTCCGTAAAGGGCTACCGCCAGCCATTCCCCTTCCGCACCCGGTCCTGCCTCACGGGGGCCGCGGACCACCGCGAAGTTGAGACCGACCGTCCGGAGGATGCTCCCAAGCTCAAGCTGTCCACGGCAAACCCCGTGGAAGGCCTCAATGACAGCATGGTACAAGGAGTGTTCTTCCTGGTAAACCGCCTTGATGAGCCTGCTGCGTTTAGCTGCCGTCTCTACTGCCGCCACGATTTTTTCCGCGTCCATGCTGCCAACTTTGCCCACCACCACCTGGTAACCTGACTGCCGGACTTGGTTGAGAAGAACCGGCAGCTCTTCTTCCCCGGCCAGTGCCAGTGTGATGGCCGCCTTCCCGATGGTTCTCGCCACCGGCGTCCCACCCCCTTTTGTTGAAACACTGTTGGCACGGAAATCCGGTCCCACCTCCAGGGAACACCAGCCCGCCGCTGCAAGCCGCGGCCCCTCGGACCCCCGGCACACCTCCAAGGGAGCCCGCGCCGGGGACGACATCTTTATTCTGCCATCTTCACGGAGCTGGTTTTCTGGTCTCTCTTTCCAGGCTCTCTATCACTCCCTGGGTGGTCTCAAGCACCGCCACCTTTCTCGCCTTAGGGTCAACCTCACGGAGATCGGCTCAAAACATGAAGATCCCCTTTTCCCCGCGGGCTCCCCAAAACCCTGACCAGTGCTAGCAAAGTGGTCCGATGTCCTCTTCCACCACCGCAACAACCGAGCCGCTCTTTACCAGGTTGTAAGCCGCCTGCAGGTCCTTGTAGAGAATGCGGTCCGTCTCCCAGTGGGGCAGGTGCCTCCGTACATGTCGGTAGGCGCGGGACGTACCCGTCCCGAACCTGTGCTCCTTGAAATCCAGGGCCTGGCACGCGGCGAAAACCTCCCCTGCCACCACCCAGGTGACGTTTTCCACGATGCTTCTCAGCTTCCGGGCAGCGATAGAGCCCATGCTCACATGGTCCTCCTGGTTGGCGGAGGTGGGAATCGAATCCACGCTTGCCGGGTGGGCCAGGACCTTGTTTTCCGACACAAGGGATGCAGCAACATACTGGAGGATCATGAGCCCGGAGTTGAGACCACTGTTCTTTACAAGGAAAGGGGGAAGCCCGCTCAAGACCGAGTTGACGAGGCGCTCGATGCGCCGCTCAGTGATGCTACCTAGCTCTGCTACCGCCAGGGCCAGGTAGTCCAGCACCAAGGCCAGGGGCTGACCGTGGAAATTCCCGCCACTTATTACTTCCTTCCCATCCGGGAAAATCAGTGGGTTGTCAGTAGCGGAATTGATCTCCCTTTCCAGCACGCTGCGGACGTGGGCGAGGGCATCCAGGGAAGCCCCGTAAACCTGCGGTATACACCTGAGGGTATACGCGTCCTGCACGCGCCGGGATCTGCGGCCCTCCTTCAGAAGGTCGCTCCCCTCAAGGAGCCGAAGCATCCCGCGGGCGCAGGACCTCTGGCCCGGATGGGGCCTGACATCATGCAGCCGCGGGTTGTAAGCAGCCGGAATTCCTTCCAAAGCCTCGAAAGCTAGGGCAGAGGCGATAAGCCCGGTCTTCATAAGCAATTGAGCATCGTCAACCGCCAGGCACCCAAGGGCGCTCATGTACTGGGTGCCGTTGATCAGGGCAAGGCCCTCCTTTGCGCTGAGGGCGATGGGTGTCAGCTGAGCCCTCCGCAAAGCTTCCCGCGCAGGAAGAACCTGGCCTGCGTACTCAGCTTCCCCGAGGCCGATCATCGCCAGGGCAATGTGGGCCAGCGGCACCAGGTCACCGCTCGCCCCCACAGAGCCCTTGGAGGGCACGACAGGGTGGAGGTTTTTGTTCAGCATCTCCAGGAGCAGTTCCACGGTTTCCAGCCGCACACCGGAGCAGCCCTTTGCCAGGGAATTTGCCCGTAGAAGCATCATCGCCCTCACGACTTCTTGCGGGAGGGGATCCCCTACTCCTCCGGCATGGCTCATGACGATGTTGTGTTGAAAGGTGCTGGTGTGTTCAGAGGATATAGAAACATCGCTGAGCTTGCCGCAACCAGTATTGACACCGTAAACAGGCTTTTCCTCTAAAAGTATGCTCTCGACGGCCTGTCGCGACTCCTTGACCCTCTCTCTTGCAGCATCAGCCAGGGCGACGCGAGCACCGTTTCGTGCCACAACCTTTACCTGTTCAATGGTTAAGGTTTCCCCATCGAGCAACAATACCTCTTCCACCTTGACCTTCTCAACCTTTTCTGCCTTTTCAACCGCCACGGTGAGCCCTCCCCTGATAAGAAGAAAAGAGTAGAAAGCAAGCACTCGGCTCGCTTCTACTCCCTGATGGCTGATGGCTGTGAGCAGAAGTCGGCACATAAATTTTCTTGAACTTTTCTGCCTCAACTTGTTCGTATCACAGCACTGCCTGTTTGTCAACCCTAATTGACCAGCCCCATGAGCAGTCTTGGCGGTAAGCAGCTCCTGAAGGGAGGGGAAATCCCCACCGAAAAACGGTTTCTTGGATTCGAAAAGCTTTTCGTCTGAGTCAACCTTGAACAGCTTCTTTAGAAGACACGTACACCCTTCCCGGGCCACGCTCAGGGTATTCTTGGTGGCCACGTCAGTTATAACCAAAGTCGCGTCATGATGGGCCATCGTCCTTTGAGACACTCTTGAGTTCACTTCACAACCTCTTTCGAAAAACCTCAATACCTACTTTTTGGGGCCATAGCCATTTTGCCTTCGAAATTCACTCGGTGATAAGCCGTACTCCTTCTTAAATATCCGGCTGAAATAATTCGGATTTTGATAGCCAACCAAGTGGGCTATTTCCCTTACAGACCAGTGTCTATTCGAGAGAAGTTTTCGTGCCTCCTGTAGCCTCAATTTCGTTAGGTATTCCGTTATCGTCATCCCTATTTCCTTTTTGAACTGATGACTCAAGTAGAAGGGACTGAGGTGGACACTCTTGGCTATCTGTTCTAATGTTATATTTTTCCTGATATTATCAACGAGAAAGGTGATAACCTGCTTGGTGGCATAAGACATTTTTCTACTCCTGCTCCCTCTCACCTTGCTGGCGAGACGGATGGTGAAACTGACCACCAGTTCCATCAGGTCTCTCATACTTTCTACCTGCATAATTTTGTTCATATTTTGGGTGCTTGCTGTTAGGCAAGCTTCCTCATTTACTCCACCCTCAATGGCCGCTCTGGTTACAACGGTAACCAATTGCAGGCAAATGTTTTTTAGGAGTCTCGGATTTATGACGCGTTCTTTTGCCCATCCATGAAAAATATCACCAAGTATCCTTTCAGTTTCTCTTATATTCCCGAGACGCACACAGGTGGCTAGTAAACTCTCTTCCTCTAGGGAGTAGGTCATAAAAACCTTGTTACTAGCGCCACAAGGTTCTATATCGTCTATATGAACTATTCGACTGTTGTCCCAGAAATTGTGTTGTAACGCCGCAAGACATTCTTGATAGGAAAGGTGCAAATTGGAGGCATCTGAATACCTTCGTCCCAAAGAAATAGTGACAACAAACGATGTTTGCCTCTCTACCTCGTCCCAGATGCGTTTTGAAATCTCGATTATTTCTCTCTTGGCGTTTAACGTCCCTTTGGGCAGTCGAAATAGAACGGCAACAAGGTGCTTTTCGACAGTGACTACGAGTACCGTCGGAAGATGAGCCAGGCATTGTTCGATAATTCTTTGGACATCGGCTCGGAGTTTGGTCTTCCACATCTCACTCTTATTGGCAGTTAACCTTTCAAAGTTATTGATTTTGATAACCATGGCATTGGTAGGAACAGCCCTTAACCCGGCAACATCCAGCCGTTCCCAAATTTCCTTTACACTGAGGATGTTGCCGTAAATCAAATCGTAAGCTAGCTGCGACCTTATGTAGGATAGCACTAGTTCAATCTGCCGTTTCGATTTTGACATATCCTGTTTTGACGATTCGGTTTGGGCAATTTTCTCGCGAGAGTTAGCGAAGTTTTTCTTTTTAACCAAAAATATTGGCAAGTTTATCCCCCTTAAGAAGTTCCCAACCCTAGACCATGTGTAGCAGCGAGCTTCTTAGAGACATCGTACCCTGCATCGGCAAATCGAATTATTGACATCGCCGGATCTACCATTAGCACTTGTTCCAACCTATTTGCTATCTCCACCGAACCGTCTACAACGACAGTCATCCCTGCATGAACAGAATAACCGATCCCCACGCCCCCGCCGTGCGATAAACTAACGCACGTAGCCCCTGTTGCTGCATGAAGCAATGCGCTGAGTACGGGCCAGTCCGCTATGGCATCACTACCATCTAACATCGATTCAGTTTCCCTCAAAGGCGATGATACACTTCCTCCATCGAGCTGGCAGCGAGTGATGGCAACCGGAGCCTTCAAACTCCCTTTCTGCACCATTTCATTTAATAATCGAGCAAATGGCTCCCTTTGTTCGTACTGCAACCAACATGCTCTCGCCGGAAGCCCCTGGAAGGGAATCCTTTGTTGTGCAAACTCGATCCATCTCTTTAATTGCTTGTCATGGGCAAACTCTTTCAAAAGAGCGTTATCTATCCTATATATGTCGGCAGGTTCACCCGATAGCGCTATCCAGCGAAAAGAGCCTCTCCCCTTACAAAAAGATGATCTTAAATAAAGGGTTGAATATGATGGAATAATGAAAGCGTCCTCAATTCCCCCTCGGAGAGCCTGCTCACGAAGGTTGTTTCCTAGTTCAAAAACAATCGCCCCCCGGCGTTTCATTTCCAGCATCGCAGTAACATGTCTGCATATACTTTCAAGGGCAAGCTGGATATACAGGCAGGGGTCTTCTTTCCGCAGTTTAGCAGCCTCACCGACAGAAAGGCCGGAAGGAACATAGCCTTCAAGCAGGTCGTGAGCTGCTGTCTGGTCAGTTACGACGTCCGGGATAATACCCCTGGCCAACATCTCTGGGTAGACATCAGCGGCATTCCCGTGTAGAGCGATGGAGAGTGGGACCTTTTTCTTTAGAGCCTCTCCAGCCTCGGCCAGTGCCTCATCCAAGGTGTTCACGGCTATTTGACAGTAGTTGGTGCGCAGTCGACGCCTAATCTTGACCTCGTCGACCTCGACAATGATAGCCACGCCACCGTTCATTTCGACAGCAAGCGGTTGCGCGCTCCCCAATCCCCCCAGTCCCGAGGACAAAACTAATCGCCCCGCGAGAGAGCCGCCAAACTCTTCTGCTGCTCCGCTAAAAGTATCGGCCGTCGCCTGGAGTGTTCCCTGGGCTCCAATGTATGCCCATGAGGAAGCCGTGGCCTGCCCGTAGGACGTTAAACCCTCTTTTTCGAGTTCCCAGAAGACTTCCCAAGTGGCCCAATGAGGCACAAGCCATGAACTGGATATTATTACCCGCGGGGCAAGTGGCTGAGTCTGAAAAACAGCAACTGGCTTGCCAGACTGAATCAGCAAAGTCTCATCGCCATCCAAGGAGCGCAGTGCTCGCAGGGTATTGACAAGGGCAGGATAATCCCGTACTGCTTTACCGGCACCTCCATAGACCACTAACTCCTGGGGGTTTTCGGCAACATCCTCGTCCAAGCTATTCAAAAGCATCCTGTATATGCCTTCCTGCTGCCACCCTTTGCAGTTTAGCTCTAGTCCATGGGGCGTGGGAGGAATGTGATACATTTTGTCACCTCGTTGAACTAAATGAGTGAATCACCTCAAATGAGTAGATGATTCCTAGGTCAAATACTATCAAATACTGATCGTAAAAAAAGTGCAGCTAGCTAGCCAGGCTCAAAGAAAACCTGTGGTTGGTGTCGGTAAAGCCCGGGTTTCAAGACGTTCACATATCACGCTATTCGCCATCACCGGCACCAGTAGTTAAACTTTCTCCCAAAAATTCTTATCTCGTATCTGCACAGGCCTACCGTAGCCTAAAAGGTCGTCCATCAACACGATTAGCGGGTTCAAGATGGGAACATTCCTAATGAAATATCGAACAATATCGTGAAAAAAGCCCTCCACCTTGTTGAAAGGACAAACTTTTACACAATTGTTGCAGTCCATCCAGTTCTTCGACCAAAATACAAAGCACTTTTCTGGATTGATATACCATTTCTCGACGCCGGAGAAGTTGCTCAAGGACGGACCTTCCATCGTAGGTTCACCATGGGAAATAGCCTGCGCCGGACAATGGTGAGCACATTTCTTGCAGGCCATGCAAAATTGAGTGACACCGAAAGGCTTGTAATCGTCATGACGAAGGGGAAGATCGGTGAAAACCTTGCAGATTCGTACCCGAGGGCCATACTTTCTCGAAATTAGCAAGCCATTTCGACCCAACTCGCCCAACCCTGCGGCCATGGCCAGGGGAATAGACAGAGCCGTGTCATTACCCGAAGGGATAGCCCGGTAACCAAGTCCCCTAATGAAGGCGGCAACAAGGTTGGCTACTACGGCTTGCTTTGAATACCCCAAACCGGTGGACGCCCCGGAAATGGCGTCCGGAGAGTAACGACAAGAATCATAGTCCATGGCAACCAACATAACGATAGCATGAACGCATCCTTCCGGCACTTCCACTGGGCGGTGTTCCATGGTAGTCAAGTCGAGTTCTTGGGAATAGACCAGATTTGGATGGACATAAGAGATGCCCACTAGATCTGCTCCCAAAAATCGAGCCGCCTTCTTGACGATGCGGGCATTAACCTCCGGGCCGTAAGAAACCGGGCCTTCGTGTTCAATGAATCGTTTGGCTTTATCGGGAATATGATCCCACGAATACAACCCAAAATTGCTTCGCATGTTGCCAAAAGCATATCCATATTCAATGTTCCAGGCAGCATTTCTTAGGGCATAGTCAAGTTTCCGATATCCATACTTATCCTTGTACTTAACCTGCTGATAAAGCTGGTTGCCCCAAGGAATGAACTCTTCATCCCAAGTCCGGCGCTTGAACATTTCGTTTCGCTGGTCAAAACGATAGTTTGGCACTGGAAAAGGGAAATAGTAGTCGTCTTCTTTCCCCGATACAGCTTGATTTCCTTGCAGGCGTTTCATGATGTCACTCCTTTTCACACCTTGAGGCGATACCAAACAGGTCGGCTTCGCTCTCACCTTTCATTACCGGGATTTTGATACCCTTTGCCTTGGCGCCTTCAACAGTCGTTTCATACCCAGCATCAACATCATGGATAATCCCAATACCGGGGGTCAGTAGTCAATAGGAACGAAACCCACGGAACGCCACCTGCTGCATTGGTTAAAGCGTTCAATGTTGGCCGGTCAGAAATGGCGCCCTTGCCGTCCCTTTATTCGCTCAAGGTGTTAAGCTAGGATTTTTAAATCACTGCGCAGGAGCAAGTTGAGGGCTTTTTTGTACCCCGCGTCCGCATGGCGCATGATACCAAGCCCTGGGTACCAATATATCCAGCTTCCTGCCGTCATTTGACCATAGATAGTAAGTCCTTTGGACTCAAGGTCATTGAATCTCTCCGGGGTGGCCCAGGTGGGAACTAGCATGGCGTTGGATATCAAGACTCGTGGCGCCATGCTGTGGGTTTTGAAAACAGCCACCGGTTTTCCCGATTGTACAAGAAGCGTCTCATCATTCTTCAGATTTTTCAGCACAGACACTGTCAGGTCGAAGCTTTCCCAGTTACGGACCGCTTTACCTCCGCCGTAAACAATGAGCTTTTCCGGTTCTTCAGCTACTTCCGGGTTAAGGCTGTTCATCAACATCCTCATGGCAGCTTCCTGTTGCCAGCTCTGACAGGTGATTTTGGGTTCCCCTGGGAGCACGGATGTTCTTCATTTCAAGGCTCCTACAAAAAATATTTAATGAACCCCGGATTGGTGTAGGGCTCAAATACCCATGTAGGCTCGTCGCAGGCCGTCGTCTTTTGCTAGATCACTGGCCTTCCCCGACATTACAATATTGCCATTTTCCAAGACATACGCCCTACTGGCTATTTCAAGCGCCTTGACCACGTTTTGTTCCACCAGCAGAATCGTGCTCCCCGTTTCAGCAATCCTTTTAATCGCCTGGAAAACTGTCTCTACAATTACCGGTGCCAACCCAAGCGAGGGTTCATCAAGCATTAAGATCTTCGGCCTGCTCATTAAACCCCTCCCGAGAGCCACCATCTGTTGCTGCCCCCCACTCAATGACCCGGCTAGAGCTTTGCGCCTCTCCTTTAAGATAGGAAGCAATTGGTACACTGAATCTAGCGTCTCCTTTAAGTATCGCCTCGCCCTTACGGAATAAGCACCCAACTCCAAGTTTTCTTCCACTGTCATATCCGGAAATAGATTTCGTCCCTCACATACCTGAATGATGCCAATGGAGGCCCGCTCATGAGCTGGCAACTTGGTGATATCCTTACCAGCAAATAAAATCTGTCCTTCCACTGCCGATATCAACCCGGAAACACAATTGATTAAAGTCGTCTTCCCAGCAGCGTTAGCCCCTAATAGGGCCACCACTTCGCCAGTATTGACCTCCAGATTGACACCATGTAAGACCTCTATATCACCGTAACCGGCCCGCAAGTTCTTAAGTGCCAGCATGCTGGTATCCCTCTCCCAGGTACGCCTTGATGACTTCGGGATCACAAGAGACTTCTTGCGGCGTCCCGTCCTTAATCACTTTACCTTGACTAAGCACAACGACTCGATCCGATAAACTCATCACGGCGGTCATGATGTGCTCAATGACGACAATACCTATACCTCGGTCGTG
Source organism: Candidatus Acetocimmeria pyornia (assembly GCA_004367365.1). Classification (GTDB taxonomy): domain Bacteria; phylum Bacillota; class Sulfobacillia; order UBA3575; family UBA3575; genus Acetocimmeria; species Acetocimmeria pyornia. The sequence goes on along the minus strand of SESX01000017.1, from coordinate 12,805 downwards.
TATTCTGCGAATCAAGTCCAGCATTCCTTTAACTTCCGTTGGATTTAGCCCGCACATGACCTCATCTAGGAGCAGGAACCTGGGCTTGGTAGCAAGGGCCCGAGCCAGCTCCAAGCGTTTGCGGTCACTAAGCGTCAAGCTCCTAGATGGCACATCTTTAAGGTGCTCTAACCCCAAGAACAGGATCTCTTCCATGGCGGCACGATGAGCTTCTTTGACACTTCTAGTTCTCACCAAAGAACCGATCGCCACGTTTTTTTCTACACTCAAGTTGCCAAAAGGCTTAACGATTTGAAAGGTCCTGCAAAGGCCGAGGCGACAGACCTGTGCGGGTGACAAACCGGTGATGTCCTCGTCGTCGAGTAATACGTGTCCAGCATCAGGTTTGTAATAACCGGTAATTACGTTGTACAAGGTGGTCTTACCGGCACCGTTGGGCCCGATTAAACCGACGATCTCGTCCTCGGCCACTTGAAAGTCAATTCCTTCCAAAACCCTTAGCCCGCCAAAGGCTTTGTATAAACCTTCAACCCGAAGCATTTATCTTTTTCACCTGCGCCCCAGTTATTTTCCTCCATCCCTTCAATATCACCGGCCCCAAACCTGATGGCATGAGTAGTAGTACTACGATCAAGATCAACCCGTAGATGATCAAATGCAGGCCGTTAAACGAACTGCCGAAAATCCCACGCAAGAACTGTGACAAAGGCAGTATCAGAACAGCTCCGAACAAAGGCCCGAAAGGAGTGCCCAGGCCACCGACGATACTGACCAACGGCGCTTGAATGGAAAGAGTTACCGGTAGAACGCTTTCTGGCTCAATGAAAAACGTGTACTGGGCATATATCGTCCCACCAATCGCCGTGAAAAAGGCGCTGATGGTAGAAGCGGTGAGCCTAGCTCTAAAAGTATTGACACCGAGGGACCTAGCCGCCTCGTCATTCTCGCGATACGCAATCAGATAGTAGCCAAGCCTTCTTCTTTCCATAACATAAGTAAACAAAATCACCGAAATGGCATAGATTAACACCAGGTACACGTAGGCATGCTTGGACTCAAAACTCATCTGCCAGAAACCCATCTTTATCGGAAGGAGCAAACCCTCTGAACCGCTGGTGAGGCTACGCCATGAGGTAGCGATAATTAGCACTACCTGCCCGAATGCCAGTGTCGCTAGTGTGAAGAAGTGTCCCCGTAGTCTGAAGCAGGTCCAACTCAACAGGAAACCTATAATACCAGCAAATGCCGCGCCAATAAACATCCCAATCCAGGGTGACACGGAAAAATGTATGTATAAAAGCGTTGACGTGTAAGCGCCGATCCCGAAGAAAGCAGCATGGCCGAGCGAGAACTCTCCAGCGTACCCTCCTACGATCTGCCACGAACCAGCAATGGCGACCCATAAAAGGGTGTTAAAGATCATACCTAGGTAGTATTGGTTTTCAATTTTCGAGATTGCTAGTATCCCTAAAATAGCTATCACAAAAGGCCAACTGTTTATGATCTTTCCCTTGTCCAGCTTCATATTAAGCCACCTTTGTTTTCTTACCAAATAATCCGTACGGTCTAAACAGTAGTACCATGATAAACACTGTGAAGTACAGTGCCTGTTTCACAGAAGGATCTATGAAGAAACCACTTAGTGTTTCCACTAGTCCAATTAAAAAACTGGCGATTACTGCCCCTTTGATGCTTCCCAAACCGCCCATTACCACTGCGACAAACGCTACCAGAACGAACTGGAAGCCGACAGTTGGATATACCGAATAAATGGGCATCAATAGCGAACCGCCAAGCCCAACTAAGGACACCCCGATGGCAAAGGTAATTGCATAGACCTTCTGGACGTTGATACCCATCAGCAAGGCGGCATTCTTGTTCTGGGCTGTGGCCCTAATGGCTTTACCCACCCATGTATAATGTAAGAAGAAGTGTAGACCAATTGCCACAAGGATACCTACGATAAAGATTACCAAACGAGGATAGTTGATCAAAATGTCGAAGATTTCATACGAATATTGAGCATAAGGGACACTGATCGACCGGAAATTCCCAGAAAACATCAATAAGGCAAGGTTCTGCAAAATGATGGAGAGGCCTAGTGTTACAAAAACGTGTACGAAAGCCGGTTTGTCGAGGGTCGGCCTAATCAGAACCCGCTCCGACAGCAAGCCAAACAGGAAAAACAATGGGATAACAGCAATAGCAGCTACGTAGGGATCAACATTCCAAAGTTGATTCAAGAAGTAGGTTGTATATAGAGCCACCATCAAGTATTCACCGTGCGCAAAGTTGACGATATCCATGACTCCCATAATTAACGTGAGGCCGATACTGACCAACGCGTATATTCCCCCGAAAAGGATGCCGGAGATTACCACCTGAACCAATATGTCCACCCGCAGGCCCCCTCATCAACAAATTATTGATTGAGGTCTGGAAGCGGAGGAGATTATACTCTCCTCCGCCATGATGATTGCTATTCTTGGATGACCGGATTCTTTTGAGCAAGAATGTCCGGGAAGACAGGAACCAGCTTTCCATCCTGCCATTGCATAACTGCAGCAAAGGCGGATGTATTTTGGCCGGCATTTTCTTGATCGGGCCCGGCAAACTTAACTCCGTACCCCATCAAAGTACTGCCTTCAGGCAGATCGAGTTCCAGGGCGGCTTCACGAACACCCTCGGCATCGATGTTCTGGGCCCTGGGTAACACATCATGTAACAGAAGCCATGCACCGCTAAACCCGTTATAAACGTTGACACTTGGTTCTTTACCGTTGTACTTTTCCTTGTAACGCTTAGTCACCTCGTCAAATAGGGCTTTAAACTCGGGTTTCATCTTAGCAGGACTAACTGAACTTAAAATACCTGCCGCAAAAATACCAGCCGCATCCTCCCCTAAAGCTTTGACAAAGTCCGGCGTACCATGGCCTGCCGTAGTCCCAATTGTCACAGGAGGTTTGAACCCGAGCTCTTTTGAGGTTCTGGCCAGCAGGATGGCGTCATTGACGTAGGATGCAGCAAGTAAGACATCCGGGTTCTTAGCTTTTAAGCTGAGCACTAGGGATGAAAGCTCAGCTGACTTCGCACTGTAGCTCTGTGAATCCATCAGTTGAAAACTATAGTTAGATACTTGGGCCTCAATGTTCTTGGCGGTAGACGTGCCAAAGCCAGAATCTTCGTGCACCAGAATAACCTTCAGATCCTTTGGATCTTTCCCTAACTCAGGAGCAACAACCTTCTCAACAAAGTTTAGCATCTGGGTAGCCATCATCTGTGCACTAAAGGTAGGACGGAAGATGTACTTGAAGCCTCTTCCGGTGATCCCGTCGGCGATGCCCTCAACTTCCCAATAAAATACCTTGTTGCGTTCCGCAACAGCGCTAGCAGCCAAAGATAAAGAACTAGACTGCGTACCAATGATGATCTGGACTTTCTTTTCCTGGATCAAGCGGTCAGCTTCTTGCGTAGCGGCAGTTGGGTCCGGGGCATCCGCAGAGACAAACTTTACTTCTCGACCCTCGATACCTCCTCGTTCATTTATAATCTGGCGTGCTATCTCTACACCGTCAAAAGTATCCTTCCCGTTTAGGGCCAACGGGCCGCTCAAAGGAAAGATCGTACCGATTATGATTGGGTCCTTCACCTGCTGATCTTGACTACTTCCTTGGGTATCTCCGGCAGATTCTTGAGTACCACCACACCCCGCAACTACTCCTACCAACAACATCGCCATAAGCAGGACTGCCAGTAACCTCTGATTGCTCATCATGTGTTCACTCCCTTTCTTTGTGAAAAAGTGATTCCATGTCTCCCTCGCCACGGTTCCCCCCAATACCTCGTTTCTTCTCCATTTCGAATCCTATTGCACGTCCACATTCGCGGACATTGGAAGTTTCCCTCTATTGCAACTTGCTTACCAATAGCACTTTCTTGCTCTGGGCGAGCATCGAATCCCTCTATTCTGCCGACTTTTTGGCTGCTTCTTACACTCTTAACTACTCGGCTCTACTACACCTCACTTCGGCGTGCCCTGTCCCATGGGCTTAAAGCCAGAAACCCTTCTTTTTCCAATACATCCGCTGCTTCCCTGAACTTACTGTTGGGACTTGAGGGAATGAAATAAAAAGGAAAAAAGGCAGATAGAAGAAAAGAGAGTGCACCGCCCTGTGAAGCGAGTAACCGAAGAACGGAAACTCGGAGGTGCACTCATCATACATTGAGCTCATTCCTGCAGGTGGCGCAAATGATCATGGATGAACTTAAGCATGGAGTTGACCATCCAAGATTTAAGTTAAAGTTGCAGGATATCCTTAACGAACCCAACCCCACCTGTCGTTGGGATTCTAGCGCCATAGTCTCCATGGCATACCTGCCAAAGGACGACGGCCCACGGAACGTCTCCAGCTCTTCCTCAAGCTTCGCTTCCCGGTTATTCAGTCGGCTCATCTGGAGCCGAAGCCCGGATGCCCCTGAGACTCCGCGGGCAGCGGTGCCGGCCCCACCCAGACCCGGCAGCCGGTAGCCGCCCTACAAATCCAGGTTCAGGAAACCAGCTCGGCCAGTGTCCTGGCCACAAAACTTGAGGACAAAAGCACGGGACAGCCAACTCTTCTTCTCACGACCTCCTTGTGACTGGGCCCGAAACCCATACAGTCGAGAACAACGAGGCCGGGCTTAAAACCCGCAAGCCTGGCGGCCGCCTTTTCGAGGTTTCCGGTCTCCTCGTATGGTGATGCAGCTACGACATGCAGTTTCCGGTCAAGATCGGCCCACTTCCGTTCTGTCTCTTCTACCTGCTCCGGCAAGGGGATTACAACCCCCAGGGCCCTGTTCCCAATGATGCCCTTGACAGCGTTAAAGATGAGCTTGTCCGGCTCGATGACAAGGGCTTGCGACGTGAAGGACGGGAACTCGCCTGTACACAAAAGAAGAATTATTTCCACATCACGGTCGCCGAGGTCTGCAAGAATCCCTTTCAAGCGCGGAAGGATCCGCTCCCTGCCCAGCTGAACCGAAGTACCATCCCTCAAACGGGTCACGAGGACATACTCCCCGGGGCCCGGAGCCAGGGCGTCCAGTTCACTTTCAGGCACACCGTCCAGAAGGCCCGCATGGACCAGCTCAACCCTTGGAGGCAGGTATCTTTTCAGCACAGGAAGAATGTCATCTCGGGGGGATTGCCCGATGGTCACCAAACCGATCCGCTTCATCTTATTCCTCCCCTGCTCCCAAAGTCTGCAGCTTTTGCATGCTTCCGTAGAGGCCAAGGAGGCGGTCAAATTCACCCGGGTCGTAAAAGGATATCCTGCCCGCGGTGAAGGCCTTGGCCACCTCAAGGACAAACCGCGCTGCTTCTGCAATGTCTACTTCGTGGCTGGCACCACTCGCACTGCCGGGAACAGGGGTAACTGCGGTGATGGCTACACCCACCACAGGTGCACTGGTGGCTACGGCGGGCTGAAGAATACTGTTTATATGGTGGATGCCGTTGCCATATGGTGTGATGTCCTGCATGGTGATGGGAAAGACCCTGGGGGGTTCGCCAGTGGTAATGGCCATCAGGTCCAAAAGGTCCTCTGACACCCGCAGGATCCACCCTTCTTTCACTGTTGGTGAGATGGCAAACCCCCTGGTGTTAATGATTCGGTTTCCCTTGGTGGTATCAATGGACAAGATTGCATCCATTTCCGGGCTGACCTCATGTTCATTCATCGTCCTGATATCCACAGGTGATCCCATAAAAGGGACTGGATCATGGGGTTGTGTCGGTGCGTGAGGGCAAATGTGGGTAGCGACAATCACATCTCCGGCCAACCTGTCGCCAGCCCTGCGCATGGTCAGCAGTTTACAGGCTACGGTCAGGGCAGCAACGGCCCCATCAGCGTCAGACACCATCCCTGTTACCTCCGGCCGTGCTCCGATCCCGCCCAGGCGTCCGATCACCCCCAGTGTCGGGGCTGACCCTCCGGCCAGTCGCCCCTGCCATCCAGGAATCACGACCCTCACAAAGTCCGTACTCCCCTTCGCACCCCGAACGGTGGACGTTACCATCTCATCATCGCCAGCCCCTTGGTTCCGGAGAAAAGCCGCGACGTCCTCTCCCGTGACCTCTGCCGAGTCCAGCAAATCGTAGACATCCAATGTTTGCCTGAGAGTCACCGCCCGATCACCCCTTTGCCGGTAATTTCCTCGACTGACTTGAACAATCCGGCGTCGAACATACCCGCGCCAAGCCTGAGATTTGCCCGGTCTGATACCAGTACGTAGACATCCGTTCCCCGCCTGATCTCGGCGCTGGTCAGGGGGAGGCCAGTGTCGCCATCCAGGGTGGCGATCAGGTCGGGAAAGGTCGCCCACCTCTGTCCACCCACCTCGAGGGTGATGTATTCATTCCAGAAGGTGAGCTCGGTCCGATCATCAATCAGAATCCGGCCGGAGTCGAAGCCTCCCTCGGTCTTGAGCTCCCGGTGCGTAACCTTTCCTCTGGCCACTAGCTCACCCCCTACGGCCTTGGCCGCCACCCGGGCCACAGCTTCACCTGGGGCACCTGAAGCGCGAGCCGCTAAAACCTTTTCCCCGACTTCCAGGGCGTGGGTTATCGCTCCTGGTGCCGCCTTTTCCTTGACATATCGTGCACTGACCGGGTTCCTCGCCACAGCGACCACGCCGCCGGCCTGTACCGCGGCCTGACGGACCAGTGCCGAACATCTTTCCAGTGCCCCCTGTGTGTACAAACTCACGTGCCGTCCCTGGGCCGGGTTGCCCCCCACGGCAGCCTGACACGATATGTACGAAGGCTCCTTGTGCAACCCCATGGCGCCCATGAGGCCGGTAGGGTGGGCGCGCCCATTACAGGCGGCATCGATAACCGGTAAATTAAGGACTGTTCCCTGGAGCCAGCCGTTGACGGTGGCCGCACCTCCATTTTCGCTGGTGATGATACCGTATAACTCCTCTGTTATGCTGTCCTTCAGCAGCTCCAGTGCCCTGACGTAATCCATGGGGCGGACAAAGGCTTCTCTGGCTGCCGGTGCACCCACGGCCGAGACAGTGACCACCAAGGCGTCATCAGGTACTTCATCAATAGAGATGAGCCGTGGCCCACCCAGTTCAACCGCGAGATTCCCCAGTTTCTGTCCCTCGGCCATGGACCCGCCTCCGCCTCCTGCCAGGAGGGAGCCACCTACGACAGCTGCCTGAACTTCCCGTGACCCCAGTATCCCAGGACTAGTCATACCTCCTCGCCCTCTCCCCTCGATTCATAGTCATAGAGTTTGCTGGTGCTCAAATTGAGCCTGACCCGAAGGTCGGCAAGGGTCTCAATGACCTTAAATCCCGCTGCTACCGGGTCCACCACCGGGCAGCCCAACTCCTGTTGAAGTTGGCCAGCTGTATCCTCCATGGCGGCGCACCCGAGAATGATGACCTCTGCCCCGTCATCGCGAACTGCTGCCCTGCCGGCTTCAAGGAGGGTGTTGTAGGTGCCTTTCGGGTCTTCGTGCAGGAGCTTCACCGTCACCCCCACGGGGCGCCAGGAAGCTATTCTCCTGTCGAACCCATATCTCAAGGCGTTGTCTGACATCTTCGGGATCCATTTTCTCCTCCCCACGAGGATTGAGAACCTATGTCCCAAACACGACGCAACCAGCATCGACCCCTCCCCAACTCCCATCACAGGGACATCGAGAGCCTCCCTGAGCTCACGGACCCCTGGGTCGTAGAAACATCCCACCAGGATCCCGTCATAGCTCAGCTCACGCCCGGTGAGCCGGTCAATGACCATCGATACTGCCCTGTGACCGTCGATGTGGTATTCAAGGTCTGATGGACCCCCCGGTAATGCCATGACATCAACCTGGGTCCCCCCGTGCGCCAGCCCATGCAGGTACCTTCTCACCCTCTCGATTCTCTCGCCGGGGGCATCCACTGGTATGATATGGAGAATGCGGCGCTCAACCAACCGAACCCCCCCCTCCAGCTACCCGTTCCACTACTGCTTCCGCCAGCAGGCTCACTGACCTCAGCGGGTCTACCACCATCATCCCCGTGCGCCTCTCGATTTCCTTCCCAAGGCCTACCGTGCACATCCCGGTACAACCGAGCACCACAACACGGGCTCCCTGGAGCTTCAATGCTTCGGCCTCCTTGAGAACAGCCCGCCTCCCCCCATCAGTCAGGAGGTCCAGGGTATTCCGAACCCCTGGAGGGTTTCGCCAGAAGCAGGGGGTGAGAATACCTTCAAAGCCCTTGGGGATCTGGTTGCTGATGCCGATCCCGCCGATAACCTCCTCACCTGCCAGGGCCCTCGCAACGGCGGCAGTTGCGGAGCCGGCCCCAAGGACAGGAACGGACACCTCCTCCCTGGCCTCCCTCACACCAGGATCGTCCATACAGCTTACAACCAAAACATCAATACCTGCGCTGTTCGTGATGTCTGTTGCCAGACCCACAACCTTCGGCACAGCCGCGGTGAAAGTTGCCTCATCGTGTACACCCCTGGGCTGATCCGGAATGCACCACGATGACACCGTCCATTCCGGAAGAAACCCGGCCACGATCCTCCCGTGCTTGTTGAGCAAAACCTCGTCCTGGAGGGTGATGACCCTGATCAATCCCAAATGCGGTCTGCGGTGCTCCCTCCCTGCGACGAAAGGAGCCCCTCTCGGAGGGGCTCCAGGTGGTGTTTCTCTCATTCGTAGCCAGGCACCCCCATCTCTTTGCACAATTTCACCAACTGGGGATGGATGTAAACACCGTTCTCCTCAATGGGTTCACCGTCGAGGATGATGGAAGGGTTCAAGACAACTCCGTCTGTATGACCAGCGGCATCCCAGGTCTCGCCCCCAATCTGCGCACCCTGGCTTCCCAGGCCCATCTCAATACTTGCGAACACCCGTTCATCTTCAACGATCCTTCCGGTGGGAGCCTGAACACCGGGGTTGAACCCTAAAGAGTAATGGGCGAGGCGGTACATGTTGGGGTCACCGAAACCCTTCAGCCACCTCTCAAGGACAGCCGCCTCCCGTCCGCCAGAGATCCGGGTGACGCGGCCATTCTTCAAGGTCAGGCGCACGGGCTCTTTGAGCAAGCCCAGTTCCTTGGGCGGCCAGAGGGCACCGTCAAAAACCAGGGTCCCTTCAATGGTGTCCTCAAGGGGACAGAAGGATATCTGTCCACCCAGCATGATGGGCTCTCCCGGGGTGTCTGCCAGTTTGCCCGAATACCTTATCGGTCGACCCCCCATCCTCGCCACCAAGTCAGTACCCGCAGGGCTGGTCACCCGAATTTCGTCAGCCCCATGGATTAAGGCTCCCAAGGCTTTACCCAGCTCGATCATCTTGGGATAGTCCACCTGGCCAACGGTCCTCACCATCATGTCCACGTCCATGCCCGTGAGGCAGATGTACCTGGTACCGGCTTGTAGAGCCCTCTTGTAGGCAGGGGTATGGAGAATGTAGGAGACCGCGTACTCAATCCAGACATCGCTTTCCCGAATTGCCCCGGCAACCGGTCTCGGCGGTTCAATGACCGCGGAAGGCCTGCTCTCGTACCAGACAACAGTGGGGCTTGCCCCGGCTGCCATCACCGCCGCAGCAGTAGCCTCGACAACCCGCCAGTCGGAAGAGGTATCGGCCGTAATGACAACATCCTCTCCCTTCTTGACGAGCATCACCTCTTCCACCAGCTTCCGAGCTGCAAGGCCGAGTTCAAAGGCAAGGTACCTGCTCGTTGGCTCAGTCCCCATGGAGAATTCCAACGTGATCCCCCCTTGGTTTCTTAAACTTCCTGGTACCCAATTGAATTCCGGTCCGAAAATCCTGGTTCCACCCTCGATTTTCATTCTTCCGGGTGGCGCCGCTGCCACCGGGGTGGCATCATGGATGACAAGTCTGCAGCAATAACAGGGGATTCAAAACAGCACGGCAACTTCCCCGTCCCTTACGGCCGATCCCCTGGCCTCAGAACAACAGTTCGCCGTCCTCCATGATCACCTCGTTATCTAACAGAAGGGTTGGTTGAGGGATAACGAAGTCCTCATGCAGATCAGCCTCAACCCTGCCGCCCATATGGGAGCCGTCTCCGATGGCAAGATGCACCGTTCCCTTGATTTTCTCAGCCTCCAAAGTGATGTCGGTTCGGCGGGCCCTGGGATTGGTTCCAATTCCCAGCTCAGCAAGATTGCGACGGGCCCAATACAGCCCTTCGTCCCTGCCGGGAGAAAGGAGGGACCTAAGCTCACAACCCTTTGGACCACCGCCCTCTACGGAGACCACCTCACCGCCGGCAAAGGTGAGAACCATGTCTTCCCCGAGATCAGCCCACCAGCCGCGTTGGACAACGATCCTGCCCTCTGCGGTACCCTCAAGGGGCGCCACGTAGGCCTCCCCGGCCGGTAAATTGCCCCACGCGCCGGGTTTGTCGTAAATCCCTGCATCGACACCTCCGTCGCGGCCCTTGAGGCTGAAGGTAATGTTTGTACCTGCCGGGCACTTTACAGTAGCGGCTGAGGCCTCCGTGATCCTGGCGGCAATCCTCCTGGTAACCTCGTGTATTTCCCGGTAATCAGCAGTCATCGGCCCTCCCGGGTTGAACATCTCGGGTAGGAACCGCGGCATGCTGGCCACGCGGGTACCTCTCCGGCAAGCCGCCTCCCTGGCTGCAGTGTGAGTGAGGGAGAAGGATGTAATCATGACCAGAACGTCCGCTTCCTTCATGGCCGCGGCCGTCTCCGCCGTCGGCTCGACACTGTTGCGCCCGAGGGAGGGGAAGGTCAACAAGGACACTTCACAGTCAGGAAGACTTTCGGAACCGATCTCTGACACAGTTTTCGCCAGGAGAGTGCGCAAAAGCATGGTCTTTAAACTGTCGGGCGATAAGGTGCGCCATTGTTCAGGATTTGGATAATCAGAGATGACTGTGACCCTTTCCCCCGGTTTTACCCCCATATTCACCCTGAACATATCTATGACCCCACGCCTGATCTTCTCCTGATGGATTTCCATGCTCATCCCCCCAAATCGTCTTGGAAAAGGTGACACGCAACCAGGTGGTTGTCTTTAACTCTCCTAGTGCTCGGGACCACGCGTGAGCATAACTCCAACCTGGCATCACACCGCGGGTGAAAAGGACAGCCCGGTGGTGCATTGGCAGGGCTCGGGATCTCGCCCCTGAGGGGGACCTTGGCTGGTACTAACTCGCGCTCGGCGTCGTCGACCACGGGAATGCTGGAGAGAAGCGCACGAGTGTACGGGTGGAGGGGGTTCTGGTATAACTCCGGTCCCTCAGCTTGTTCAACCATCTTGCCCAGGTACATAACAACCACGACATCCGCGATATTCCTTACCAAACTGAGGTCGTGGGTTATGAAGAGGTAGGTCAGGCCCAACTCCCTCTGCAGCCTCTTGAGCAGGGCGACAAGTTTAGCCTGGACTGATACATCCAGGGCAGCAGTGGGCTCATCCAGTACAATAAACTCCGGCTCGAGGGCCAAAGCCCGGGCGATTCCAACACGCTGCCTCTGGCCACCGCTCAAGCCGCTGGGGTAACGGTAGAGAAACTCCTGGGGGAGCTCCACCAGGTCCATGAGCTCCCGCACCCTGTTCATGCGCCGTTTCCCATCTGCGACACCGTGAATAACGAGGGGATCCGCCAGAATCTCCTTGATACGCCGGCGCGGATTCAGGGAGGAAGTGGGGTCCTGAAATACCATCTGTATTGAGCGTCTCACTGGTTTCAGCTGCTCTTCCGGAAGGTTCGCGATGTTGTGTCCCTTGAATTTAATGTCTCCACCGGTTGGGGTGTAGATCCGACAAAGGGTTTTCCCTAAAGTAGTCTTTCCCGAGCCGGACTCCCCGACCAGGGCATAGGTTTGGCCCCGTGGGACAGAGAGACTGACATCGTCGACCGCCCGCACTTCACCCACCTTACGGTTCAGAAGGCCACTTGTAATGGGAAAATACTTTCTGATGCTCAGGGCTTCAATGAGGTACTCAGTTGCCACTGGTTGGGCTTCCCCCCTTTGTATAGAGGTGGCAGGCCACGTACCGCCCTGTCTCCACTTCAACCAGTTGAGGACGGGTCTCCCTGCACGTGGACAGGGCCTGGTCACAGCGCGGGGCAAATCTGCATCCCCGCGGTGGGCTGTAGTAGTCGGGGATTCTCCCGTCGATCCCATCCCCCATCTGGCCTGTTAACTTCGGGACCGAGGCCAACAGCCCGCGGCTGTACGGATGGTACTGCTGGCGGAACATCGCCTCTGTCTCTGCTTCCTCAACTACCTCCCCGGCATACATCACGTAGATCCGATCACTCACATTCCTTGCCACGCCCAGGTCGTGGGTGATATAGAGGACCGACGTGTCCTGCCCGGCAACGAGGTCCTTGAGCAGCTCCAGGATTTGGTCCTGGATTGATACATCCAGGGCTGTCCCCGGCTCATCGGCGATCAGGAGCTCGGGCTCTGTGATCAGGGCGAGGGCAATGAGAACCCGCTGTCTCATTCCCCCACTTAACTCCACGGGGTACCTGTCCAGTGCCTGCCTCGGGTCTGGGATCCTAACCCTTTCCAACATCTCTGCGGCTCGCTCTCTGGCCCTCCTGATGCTCCCGCGGTCGAGGGAAGTCCTGATGTGTCTAAACAAGTTGAAAGTGCGCCCCCGCCAGAGAAGGACGTTGGTCAGCTGTTCCCCTACTGTAAACACGGGGTTAAGGGCCGTCATGGGGTCCTGAAATACCATGGAGATTCCCTTGCCTCGAATCCGCCTCTGAAATTCGGATTCGGAAAGTGTCAAGAGGTTCT
>SESX01000169.1 GCA_004367365.1 Candidatus Acetocimmeria pyornia | reverse complement strand
GTAATTGCACTCGAAGGCCCTACTGGCTTTGATGGCTTCTCCTGCTGGGTGAACGAGCAGGTTCCAGTCATAGCTTTTAACACCAGCGCACCCGGCGACCGTCAGCGCTTTAACCTGGCCCATGAGCTCGGGCACCTCGTCTTGGATGTCCAGAATTCAACAGACATTCAGAAGGCCGCCCACCGGTTTGCCGCCGCCCTTCTGGTGCCCCGGGAAGCAGCCTTCGCTGAACTGGGTCGTAAGAGATCAAATCTTAGCTTTCAAGAACTACTTCTCCTCAAGCGGAAATACGGCGTGAGTATGCAAACTTGGATGAGACGGGCCCTTGATCTCGGGATCATTGACGAACGCACGTATTCCGCATTATATAGACGTCTGAGCGCACGAGGAATGCGTATCCGAGAACCAGGCAACATTCCCAAGGAGGAGCCACGCAGACTACACTTGCTAGTCCATCAAGCGCTTGCAGAAAACCTAATCACTCCATCATTTGCGGCAATACTCCTGGGCGAAACTCGTAAAAGGCGCATTGGATTGTCAAACGGACAGCTGGAAGAGTCCGCCGCGACCGTTGCTCCGGTGTATGCCAATGATCCAGAGTTAACGGCGTTTTCAGACGCGGACTTGGAGGGCTTGAATGAGAATAATCTTATAGTATGATTGAACCAAACACTTATTTGGAGGTATTCAATGTTCGCAGCAAAAATTCTCCCTGTCTTAGAGAAGTATTGCGTAAGTACGTGTTATCTTTTCGGTTCAAGGGCGGGTGGCAACGCCAGACCTGGAAGCGATGTAGACCTTGCCGTGCTTTTTTTTCCTTATGATCCGACAAAACATAATTTAGAGCTCCAGACTAAGATAGAAGCTGAATTGGCCAGTGCCTTGAATCCACTGGAGGTGGACCTGGTTTTCTTGCAAAAGGAGAATCTCATGTTCAAATTTGAGGTGGTCTACACCGGCAAAGTAATTTACTGTAAGAACGAAGATGCACGTACCGATTTTGAAGACATAGTGGTCCGCGACTACCTTGACTTTGCTCCCTTCTTAGACCGTTATTACAGAGACATGGCGGATGCCGTCCAAAGGGGTGAGTTTTTTGCTTAATCCGAGACTGGTTTTGGCCCGGATTGCCATGCTCCGTGCTTCCGTTAACCGCTTGGAAGCATTTAAACAACTTAAACTAGATAAGTTTTTGGCGGAACCTGATAATTACGCTATCGCTGAGCACCACTTGCGCCGGGCTTTGGAATGTCTTTTTGATATCGGGCGCCACATCATAGTCAAAAAGGCATTAAGTTATCCTCAGGACTATCGATCTATTATCGAGATACTGGGGCAGAACAAGGTAATCCCAGACTCTTTTGCGCAAGACATTAAGGAGATGGCCGGTTACCGTAACCGTTTGGTGCATGGTTATGCAGAAGTAACGGGAACAGAGATGTACCGCCTCATTCAGGATAGGCTTGGGGATTTTGAGACCTTTGCCAAGCACATCATCCACTTCCTGGAGAAAGAAAGACAGGAAACGAAGTAAGGCTTTCCCGGCCACCCGGGGCTGCACTCACCTGGTCAAGACACAAGGCACTGCTCACGGAAATAATCGGCGGCAACATGGGCGGCTTCACTAGCATCTTTTGCGTACAGATCCGCCCCGATTTCTTCCGCGTATTCCTCCGTTACCGGCCTTCCACCCACCATGACCACCAGGTCTTCGGAGTCCTTGCGTAAACCGACTTGTTCCAGGTACTTGATGACCCTTTCCATCTCCAGCATCGTTGTGGTTAACAATGAGGACATGGCCAACACTTGCGGTTGGTAATGGCGGACAGCCCGAGCAAAGTACTCGTGGGTAACATCTATCCCGATATCAATCACCTCAAAGCCCTTGGCTTCAAGCATAATGGAAACAAGTTTCTTGCCGATATCGTGAAGGTCACCAGCTACGGTTCCGATAACCACCCTCAATTTTTTGGCCTTTTCAGCTTTAAAACAGGGGCGCAGGACATGTAAGCCGGCGTGCATAGCCCGGGAAGACAAGAGAACTTCCGGGATCCAGAAGGTGTTGTTGATGAGTTTGGTTCCCACGCTCTCCATACTCGTCATCAGGCCCTCTTGAAGGAGCGTCTTGGGGTCGTATCCTTCCTTGAGAGCATTCTTAATCACCCTTTGGACCCCTTCCGCCTTGCCTGCCATGACCAGAGACCTGATCTGGGCGATATAGTCCAGCTCGACCATTACAGTATTCTCCTCAGAGAACTTGAAATTGAAGATCTGTATTCCGACGGCGTAAGACCAGTATACTTTTTAAAAACCCTGGTAAAATGGCTCGAGTCGTTGAAACCGACTTCCGGAAAAAGGTGTTTCAAAGGTTGGTCCGGAGACTCTTTGATCAGCTTCATCACTCTGTTGATACGAATCAGGTTGAGTGATTCCATTACCGTGTAGCCGGTTTGTTCTTTGAATTTTCTGCTCAGGTGGTGGGGACTAAAGTTGGTGGCCTTGGCTATCTGGACCAGGGTCAGCTGCTTGTGATAGTTCCTGGTGATGTAAGTGGTGACACGTTCGGCAATTGACCCAAGGTCGTTCTTCTCATCCCGTGGTTTGCTGGGATCATAAACCTCGTTGTTCCTCAGGTAGGACCAGAGGAGTTCCACGGTGGACTTCACGCTGCTCATTTCCTTGGCGTCTTGGATTTGGTTGACAAGGTTCAATTTCAGCTTTTCATCGATCTCATAACCGGTGCTTTCGACCTTGTGAAATACTTGGAGGACCAGTTCCAATAACCGCACCTTTTTGTTGACAGCAGAACACTTCGTTTTCTCGAGCTGATCTATATAATCATCCAAGAGTTTGCCCAGAAGCAGCCAGTTACGGTTGAGGGCTTCCGTAACAATCCTTTCTTCAAGCAGGGTGACCTGCTGGTCTGCGGCACTAAGCTGAGAGAGGTACGCCTCTAACCTTTTCCTCTTTTGCCTTTCCCTTTCCAGCTGGGTTTTCTGAAAGGTGAGCTGCCTGTCCTTGATATCCAGGTTCAGGTTGGCCTGGGTTATCGCACTGATGACAACGTACAAGAGGGTTGAGGCATGTTGGACCTCTTTAGCCGAGATTTGAGGAAGGGATTTGGCTGCCATCTTTAGGTTTCCAAAGCTTCTCTCGTCCAGGTCTTTGAGCATTTCCCGGACTTCCGTCCAGAAGAAATCCTCGGGCTCCCACATCAGAACCTGACCGCAAATAGCTGTACCAATGTGTTGCTGCCCGGTCATAACCGGGACGGCCCACCCGATTAATCCACAATGGCTGCGGAAGATATAAGGTTTTCCAAAAGAAGCGGCGTGTTCACCTGCCCGTTTGTAAGAAGCATAACACCGCTCCCTGTACTCGGGTGTGGACCGGACGATCTGACAATACTTCGAGGGTTGGACACTGCTCGGAGGTACTACTTGCGGTTTGCCGTTGAGGTTGACGATCTGAGCCCTAAGTTTGGTTGTCCCAGTAAAACTCTCCAGAATCTCCACAAGGGTCTGGTCAAGGTTCTGCCGTTTCCGAGGTGTTCGCGGAACCACGTCACTTGCCGGTCTAGCCACCGCGCCGGCCACCTCCCGGACTTCAAAATCCAAGAATGTCAAGTCAATTCCTAAACTACCAAAGCTTCATTCCATTGCTCTTATTATACATTTTCCAAAACACCGCGAAAAACCTCTAAGTAAAACTTGGCTGATTTCAAAAGCATCAAAAAAAACAAACTCATATCAATTATGAACAAAGGCCTTTTTTGAATAATGAAAGAATTACAAGAACTTAAAAAGAGCTACTGCCTTTCTTTTTATCGATTTTGCCGTACTTGCCCCCACCTTATTGAGAAGGATGATTTTAGCTCAACCTCTTGCAAAACGCATTGTGCCCGGTACCCATGTCGTCTCGAGAAAGACACGGAGGGGGGGAGGGTAGAAGAGAAGTCTGAGAAGGAGGATGACTACCTTCTTTCACTCAACAGAACCCAGGAACGGGAGGGAGAGAAACCATGTTGGAAGATTTCAAGCCAAATCCAGATTTTACCCAAGTTGCAACCGCGCTGGAAAGAAAGAAACCTGACCGGGTTCCTTTGGCTGAAGCGGTACCTTCGCGTGAAACCATGAGCAGGTTTTTGGGCAAGAAAGTAGACAAGTCCGACGTGAAAGCCCATGTAGAGTTTTGGTACAAGGCAGGCTACGACTACATTCCCCTTACCGTAGGAATGATGGAGCCGGGCAAGGTCACCCAGGACTCGGCAATATCGAGGGTAATCAAGGATGTCCTCCTCAAGAACAGGGGGGAACGGGACCAAGATGATGCCTGGAACCTGGAGAAGAGGGCTTTCATTCATGATGCAGGTGACTTCAAGATTTTTCCGTGGGAGGAAGCCGCCAAGCTTGATTTGAGCGCCTTTTACGAGGTACAGAAATACCTTCCCGAAGGAATGAAGATTATTGCCCTTTCCGGGAAGATATTTACCTTGACGTGGATGTTGATGGGTTTTGAAAACTTCTGCCTAAAGCTGTCCTTGGAGCCCAAACTCGTCCAAAAGGTTTTCGAAAGAGTGGCTGAAATTCAATTCAAAGCCCTGAACGAAATTGTTCGCATTCCCAATGTTGCTGCTGTCTGGGCCGTTGACGACCTGGCTTTCGGCGGTGGACCCATGATCAGCCCCAGGGATCTCCGGAAATATGTTTTCCCGTGGTACAAGAAATTTGGCAAGATGTGCCATGACCACAACCTGTATTTCCTTTTCCACTCCGACGGCGTCCTCTGGGACCTGATGGACGACCTGATTGACCTTGGAATCGACGGTCTCCACCCCATCGACCCCACCTGTATGGATATCGAGCGGGCTAAACAGGAAGTAGGGGGCAAGGTCTGCCTGATTGGTAATATATCCAACGAAATTCTGATGAACGGGACACCAGAGGAAGTAGCAGAACTTACAAAACACCGGATCCGGACCATCGCACCTGGTGGCGGCTACTGTCTCGGCAGTGGAAATTCCGTGCCCGAGTGGGCCAAGATTGAAAACTTTAAGGCCATGATCGAAACCACCCTAAAATATGGTCATTACCCGATAACTCTCTGAGTTTTGGCGTTGGTGGTGACCCGGATAGAAACACGTCAAAGGAGGTGGTCTCCAGGGGTTTAAGAGTGGTGTAGCTGAAAGGCTTTGGGACAACAGCCAGCCAGCCATGAACGAGTCATAATTGGAAGTACCATTTAGTAGCTACCGAGGGGGGATGAGAGTAATGAAGAAAATCGGGTACTTGCTGCTATTAGTACTTCTGGGTGTCAGCCTGGTGCTCAGCGGCTGTGGAGGGCAGCAAGCAGGGTCTGCCAAGGAAGAACCGCAGGAATCCGCATCTGATTCTTCGGGCTCGGCGGCCAAAGAGCCTGAATTTGTCTGGCGTATGCAGGTCATTCACAGCAGTGGCCATGAAGACTTCAAGCAGAACAAGGCCACGGCGGAAAAGATTTACAAGGCCAGCAACGGCCGCCTGAAGATCGAGGTTTATCCCAATGGAACCTTTGCCAGCAGTATGGAAGCCTTCCAGGCCGTCGGCGACGGCGTGTTTGAAATGCACTCGAGCTGGCCGATGTACGCCAAGGGTGTCGAGTACGCCTTGTGGCCCCTCACCAGCGGGAATATGCAGATGGACGCGCAC